>DASXEJ010000313.1 GCA_036490175.1 Pirellulales bacterium
ATGGCGAGTCTATTCGTCCAAAACCAAGAAGACTCGCAAAATCCCGGTCCGACCGGAAGTGGCAGCTCTCGCACGGCGATTGATGCGCACGGCTCCGCCGGGTTCGGGCAGCCCGCTGTTTAGGAATTCCCAGGGCAAGCCATGGAAGAAGGTCACCGGCCGGACCCGCTTTCTTGCACTCAAGAAGAAGCTTGGCTGGGACCAGGATCCGGCGCGGCAGCGGCATTCCTGTTACACCTGCCGGCACACGTTCGCGCACCGCATGCTCTCAGGCTACTGGAATGGCGGAGCCGGATGCTCAATCGAGGTATTGGCCGAATTGATGGGCAATACGCCCAAAGTCGCCTTCGACCATTACGGGCGCGAGTGGGGACAGCACTACCAAGAGCCGCTCTGGGCTGCCCTCGGGACTGGTGATTGAAAGTCGTCCCGGGCTTTTGGCCGCGCATCCGCCGGAGCCGCACATGCTTGGCTCGGCCGAAATTGACATGGGGTGATTCCCCCCGCTGAACAAGCGTTCGCTTGGACATCTGGTGCCGTGCGATGCTTTACCCGCGCCTAACAACTGCTATTCTACAGCCCGTCCATGCGGTTTCGATTCTCATAGTCGATGGCCACGTTGGCAGCCATGCACGATGCTTCGCCACTCTTGCGTCAGTGGAGTTTGTTGCGGGCCATCGCCGGCGACCGCGAGTCGACGGTCAAGTCGCTCGCTGCCGCCACGGGCATGAGCGAAAAGACGATCCGCCGCGACGTGTCCTTGCTGCGATGCGTCGGCTTTCCGATCGAAGAGCGATCCGGCGACTACGGCCGCAAGACGTTCTTCTTGAACCGCCCGCATACTCCCGCGCTCGGGTTCACCTACGACGAAGCTCTGGCCCTTTACCTCTGCCGGCGTGCCTCGACCGGCTTTGGCGGCACCTTCGTCGAGCAGGCCTTGGCCGTGGCCTTTCGCAAAATCGAAACCTCGCTCGGCCGCCGCGCCGCCAAGTACGTCGACACCATGCTCGCCCGCATCGTGCAGACGCAACTCGGCGGCGACTACGCCGGCAAGGCCGAACTGCTCGATCGGCTCTTCATCGCCATCGAAGAAGATCGGGCCGTGTTCCTCACCTATCAATCCCAGCGCTCGACCGAGCCGGTCACCTACGACGTTTATCCCTACCGCATCATCGAGCATCGCGGATCGCTCTACCTGTTCGGCCACTCGCCCGACCACGGCGAGCCGCGCACCTGGAAGGTAGACCGCATCACCGACGTCGGCCTGACCGACATTCATTTCCAACGCCCCGACGACGCGCAGCTCAATGCTCAGCTATCCGGCAACTTCGGCATCTTCTCCGGCAAAGGCGACATCGCCGTCCGCATCCATTTCGCCCCCACCGCCGCCCGCTACGTGAACGAAAAGCGCATGCACGCCAGCCAGCAAGTGCAAATGCAACCCGACGGCAGCGCCCTCGTCGAGTTCCAGCTCAGCAGTCTCGTCGAAATAAAATCCTGGATCCTCAGCTTCGGCCCCGCCGCCGAAGTGCTCGAGCCGGAGGAATTGCGAGAGGAGATCCTCGCAGACCTTCAAGCGTTGCAATCGATGTATCGGACAGGAAAGAAATCCATGACCAGTCCGCGCAGCCGCCGCACTATGCCGGTCGTGGAATCATCGCTTCAAGGCAAGACCACGATTCCAAAAGCCCGAAAATGAACGTCCGACGCAACGGCAGCTCGAATGCCAAGCTCATCGATCACAACTTTGCTCGTGCAGTCCGTGAAGCTCCAGCGGGAGGCCGCTTGCTGCTGGAAGAGTATCCAAGCACGATTAATGATGTCGGACGTAAGAAAATGAATACTACAGATGGCTTGGGCAAACAGTTGCTGCCCGACTTGCAGCGCAAGTCTCGGGCGCTTCCTGGCAATCAGCAGCGTGAGCGTCTCGTCGATGCAGTAATCGGACGTAACGAGCCGCTCGTCGTTCGCCTCGAACCATTTCGCGACGCGGGCATGGTCAGGATCATCAGCCACGAAGCGCGCGAACCAGGCACTGGTATCGACGAAGATCATGATCCGTCACTGATAGATCGCGCTGTCGTGGTCGGCCCCGCGGAACGCATCGCCAGGGTTCTCGTTGGCCACGCCGTCGATCGCCGCCAGCGCCGCCAAGTAACGAGCCCGCTCATGCGGCAGCATGGTATCACCCGCTTGGCCACCCGCCGCGCGTACCACGATCGTCACCTCCGTGCCATCCGGCAAGGAGATCGGCCCCTCGACAACCACCGCACCATTCTCGATCCGACCATGAATAGTCATCCCCTCATTCTAACACGACCCGCTTCAATGTGGCCGCGGCCGTTTGGCCGGGGAAAAGGACGCATCCTCGGCTTCGACACCTACATGGACCAGCTTCAATGTGGCCGCGGCCTGTTGGCCGCGGAAGGGCGGGGGCTTTTACCCAAACCATGCACAGTTCCTAGCTTCAATGTGGCCGCCCGTTCGTTGTGGACGGAAGCTCTGATATCAGTTAAACCATGAGAAAAAGCACCCGTCAATACCATGCACAGTTCCTAGAACAGTTACATGGCATTATATGTTCCACGTGTAGGAGTAATTTACCTACCCGCCGGAGACCAAATGTCATGACACATCATACCGAAGCGACGATGCTGGAGCGGTTGGCTGGCGTTTCGCGGCAGATCAAGGCGCTCGCACGCCGAAGCAGACAGACGATGTTCGATGAAGACGACCTGCTGCAAGAAGTCTCTCGCATCGCGCTCGAGTCACGGATCGACTGGGTTACGGTAAAGAATTCTTGGTTCATTGTGACTGCAATGAACATTCTTAAGTCCGCCGCGCGACGCGTCAGATGCTGGCGGCGGTACACCGAACAGTGCGAAGCCTCGGCTTCAACGGGCTTTGCCGATGACGTCGAGTTAACGGAGCTCCGCAAGCGCGTACAGAGCCGGCTAAAGCTCCTCCCCATCGTGGAACGAATCGCGGTGGAAAAACGTTTCTTCAGTGGCCGCCGACCGCATCCGGGACTGGGATCGACGCCGCGCACTCGGTTGCGGCGGGCGAAACTGCGATTGCGTGCGGACGATCGGCTCCGCTCATTGCATTCCGATCTGCGTTAACTAGGGATCCCAATCATGCATCGTACGTTTTCAGCAACATTTAAATTGCTGACGGGCAACGAGCCGTTTCCCTGGCAGACTGCTTTGTACGAAGAGTGGTTTAGCCAAGGCAAATTTCCGGCCTCGTGCAATTTGCCTACCGGCTTGGGCAAAACATCGGTGATCGCGATCTGGCTCATCGCACTGGCGCATCATCCCGAACGTGTTCCCCGGCGCCTTGTGTATGTCGTCAACAGACGTACGGTAGTCGACCAAACGACAGTCGAGGCCGCTATTTTGCGCAAAAACGCCGAAGCCGCTGGAGTGCCCGTCCCCGCGATTAGCACATTGCGCGGGGAATACGCCGACAACCGCGAATGGTCGGCGGATCCGTCGCGGCCCGCGATCATCGTCGGCACCGTCGACATGATCGGCAGCCGGCTCCTGTTCAGCGGCTATGGCATCGGGTTCAAGGCCAAGCCATTGCACGCCGGATTTCTCGGCCAGGATGTGCTATTAATCCACGATGAAGCGCATCTCGAACCCGCTTTTCAGCATTTGCTTAAAGCGATTGAGTGCGAACAGCATGGGGGCCGAGTGACTTTCGACGGAGGATGTGCTGGCCGCGGTTCGCAGACAACAGATTTTCGCCCGTTGCGAGTCATGGAACTCACGGCTACTTCGCGCGGACAAGGCGACGTATTTACATTGACCGCGGAAGACAAGAAAAGCTCCGTCGTCAAGCAACGGCTGGGCGCCAAGAAAGCGATCGTGCTGCACGAAGAACGCAAGCTTACCGAGCAAATCGTCGAGCTTGCGTGTGCCCGAGAGGATCAGAATCGAGCTGTGATCGTCTTCGCCCGCTCAGTGGAGGATGTCGAACGGATCGCCGCGAAGCTCCCCAAAGGTCGCGTTCAGCCATTGACGGGGACGATGCGCGGCTTGGAGCGCGAGCAAATGTTGCGAACGCCGGTATTTCAGCGGTTTGTCCCCACGTCGAACCGTGATGAGTTGGTAACACCGGCCGCGGGCACGGTCTACCTCGTTTGCACCAGCGCTGGCGAGGTCGGCGTGAATATTTCGGCCGACGATCTCGTCTGCGACTTGTCGACGTTCGAAAGCATGGCCCAACGCTGTGGGCGGGTCAACCGCTTCGGCACGTGCAAGGGAACCCGCATCGACGTTGTGCATCCAACGCAGTTCGACGCCAAGAACGAACTTGACGTGCGACGAGCGAGAACCTTGGTATTGTTGCAGTCCCTCGACGGCGACGGCAGCCCGAAATCGCTCAGCGGCCTTGCAAAGCAGAACGCGGAAGCGGTGCACGCGGCATTCAGCCCGACGCCGACAATCCTTGAAGCCTCGGGTATCTTGTTCGACGCCTGGGCGCTGACTACCATCGTTCGCGACAAACTGCCCGGCCGGCCGACCGTCGAGCCGTATCTGCATGGCATCAGCGAGTGGGAGCCACCCGAGACAGAGGTTGCGTGGCGGGAGGAAGTCGGTGTTATCACTGGCGACTTGCGGCAGCAATATGATCCCGAAGACTTGCTTGAAGATTACCCCCTCAAGCCACACGAACTGCTGCGGGACAATTCGAGCCGGGTATTCGATCGCTTAAAGAAACTCGGCGCTATCAAGGAGACCCCGGTCTGGATCGTATCCGACGACGATTCTGTGGAAGTAACGACTCTCGGCAAACTAATCGATGCGGGAAAAGAATCGCTCAATTATAAGACTGTACTATTGCCGCCATCGGTGGGTGGTCTCGACGGCGGCATGCTCACCGGCGGCCCGACCACCGCGAGCGATGTGGCCGACGAGTGGTTCGAAGACAAAGAACAGAGCGTCAAGCGGCGCGTCCGCGTGTGGGCAGAAGACCCGGAGTTCGGCGAGAAGACCCGGGAAATGCGGCTGGTCCGCCGGATCGACCTCCCGTCGGATAACGACGATGAAGAGGGCCGTTCTTGGCACTGGTATGCGCGACCACGGTCGGCTGATGACGACGGCTCGAAAACAAGTCGCGTCGCTACTACCTGGAATCACCATACAAGTGACGTAGAACGGGAAGCGAGGCGGCTGGCCGACTCGCTATTGCGGGCCAAGCCCAGGCTGCACGCGGCACTTGTTTTGGCGGCGAGGTTCCATGATTTGGGAAAACGCCGCGGCGTTTGGCAGCGGAGCATTGGCAATGACGATTATCCAGACAAACAATATGCCAAGTCTGGGCGTTTGCCCAATGGAGGGGAATTGCGACCGCGTGAGATAACGGACTTCCGCCACGAGTTCGGCACACTTGTTGACGTGCTGGATGAGAATCAGCCATATCTCGCTGAATTACAGAAGCTGGACGTCGAAGTGCAAGATGTGGTGCTGCATTTGATCGCAGTTCACCATGGGTACGGGCGTCCTCACTTTCCCATTGGCAATGTGCTTGATCCCGAGCCAAAGGGGCAAAACTTAACTCAGATCGCCACCAAGGTGCAGCAGCGCTTCGCGAAGCTGCAACGGGAGTATGGCCGTTGGGGTCTCGCGTATCTCGAATCGCTGCTCCGTGCCGCCGACTGGGCTGCAAGCGCAAATCCGTCCCCGATGGAGGAGGCATGCAATGAGTAACTCTGAACCGGCCAGCATCAAGGTCGATTGCGCCAATCCAGGCCAGTTTTTCGCCTGCTGCGGCCTCTTTGAACTGGCCAATCGCCTCTGGCGGGGTGCCGAAGCGTGGTTTGAGAGGCAGAAATTCTACATTGCATGTGATGGAACGCTGGGACAGTTGTTGGACGCTCTGGCCGGTTGCGGGCTGACGAACACGATGACTGAGGCACAACACGCCCGTTTCGCCGAACTCGGTGAGATGGCCACTGCCAAGCGTAGAGGCGCCGGCGTCGAAGACGAATACAAGAACCTGGGAAAACTACGTCGCGAGGCCCCCATCCATCTGAAGGAACCATTTGACATCACCTTGGACTGGTTTACCGATGCTTACGCTGGCGGGAGTCGGTTCAAAACATGGGCGGGCCAACAATCGGTGCTCAGTATCTCGACGTCAATGAAGGATGCCTTGAAGGAAGCCGCATGGAGAAATGAAGCGTGCTTGACTTTTTCGGCCAAGAATTGCGGCCTGCCGTTCAACTTCGATTCCGACCTAGGCGGGCAAGGGGGCGCCATTGATGTTGGTTTCAGCTTCGATCCGCTGGCCGGCAGCGCCTTGACGCGTATCGAGTCGTCGGCAAGGCCCGCGCTCGAACTGCTCGCTTTCATCGGGCTGCAACGCTTTCGCCCTGCGGAAATCAAAGGCGCAAATCGGTTTCTATACACTGCGTGGAATCGACCTTTGGCTATCCAAATTGCCATGCCCACCGCTTGCGGAGCGGTGCCAATCGCCGGCGCGAACCGGTACGAGTTCCGTCTGTTGTACCGCACGAAATACCTCAAGAGTTTCCTGCCCGCCATTCCCTTTACCGGAGCTTCCGATGAGTGACCTGGCCCAGTTCGATCTCTGGCTGACAACCGACAACTTCGCTGCGCTAGTGATTCGCGAGTATCTCGAACCGGTCGAAGGGCCAGACGGAGTGCTTTTCCCGGCGACGTACGCCGCTGCAGAAGACAAGAAGGTCTTCCCTGGCGGCTACAATATCGACCCGCCCGAGGGTGAGAAGAATGTCTGCCTCGTCGATAGCGTCGGCTCACAGGCGAACCGCATTGAACCGATCTTCGCCAAGCCTGACTATACACACCTTATTCCGCAAATCTGGGTGAAGGCCGGCGAGAAGTCCGTGAGCATCCTTGAAGCGGGCCACCGTGCCGGCGACGCCTTGGTTCGGTGCACACCCCTGCAGAAGGAATTGCAAAACGCCTTCAAGGCCGCACTGAAAGGCAATGCAGAGCCACTCGCCAGGATAGCACCAACGTCGCTCGTATTCGGCGTCTGGGATTCGCGCGACACACAGGCAAAACTGCCTCGCTTGGTCGCGTCTACAATCAGGGCGTTCGATGTTAAGCGGCTCACTCGATCCGCACAGTACAATCCGCCTGTAGACTACGCCGCGCTCGACGTGTTCAGCGAGGGAGACAAAGCGAAAGCCGAGGGCGATGCTAAGAGCCCTTTAGCGAAACGTGGATTCGTTCACGTTCCCGCGACCGGCACCCACGGCGGCGTGATCGCCACTGGTGAGATCCGGCGGGACGCAACTTTGAGCCTCGCCGCGTTGCGGCTGCTCACCGTCGGCAGCGATACCGAAAAAACGCTTGCCCTTCGCCGTTATGTCCTCGGCCTCTCGCTCGTGGCATTCATGTCCAATGCCTCGACCTATCTTCGTCAAGGGTGCAATCTCGTCCCAAGCGAAAAGCCCCGTGTGTTCAATCTGGTGCATTCCGACGGCAAACGCGAAG
>DASXEJ010000314.1 GCA_036490175.1 Pirellulales bacterium
CGTCGAGGTTCATATACAATCCTCCTTCGGCTGCGATCTTCACCCACGGCACTTGGCGGTAGATCACGCGTTCGAACTGTTTGTGCGGCGGCGGACTGAGCAGGTCGCGCAAGAGAGATAGCACCTGGTCGTACGGCACGTCGGGAACAATCATCAGGTCCAACAGTCCATCGTCGAGCAGCGCCTGCTCACACAACTGAAAGCCCCCGCCGGCCTGCCGTCCATTACCGACCGCGAAAACGTACGTGTTTCCCTGCCAGGCAAAATCAGGGGCAGTAACGTTAATGCTTCGTGCTTGCAACTTGCCGATCGATGCAACCCCGGCAATCAAATAGGCCACATGGCCAAGCAGGCGCTTAACTTCCGGTGGTGTTTCGGCGGTAACCTGGGTGCCAAATCCGCCGGTGGCTACGTTGATGAATGTGCGACCATTTACACGACCGGCATCGATCGGCGTGGATCTGCCTTCGGCCACCGTAAGAAGCGCCTGCGTCAGATCGTCGATCGGTAAATGACAACCGTGGGCAAAATCATTGGCCGTCCCCATCGGCAAGACGCCGACGGCCGGGCGGACCGATGCAGAGGCATCGAGCACGCCGCTAACGACCTCGTTAATGGTGCCGTCACCCCCCGCCGCCACGATCGCGTCACAATCGGCCCGAGCGGTCGCGGCGGCAAATCGTGCTGCGTCGCCACTTTCCCAGGTGACGCTCATCTGCACCTGGTTGCCACGGTCACGAACGGTGCGCACTGCGGCGCGCAACCGCTCGTCACAGGCTACTTTGCCGTTGGCTATGATCTGTATCGTACGAGAGGGAGCGTTGCTCGCATTGATCATTTTGAGGTGATCTTGCAACGAGGGAGCGCTTTTTGCAATTGGGCGACGCCAGCGTCTGTGATTTTGGTTCCCCGCAGCCACAGTTCCGTAAGCGATAGTAAACCTGCGAGATGCTCGAGACCTGCATCCGTAATTGCAGTCTCGCCCAGAGAAAGCCACTCCAAGGATTTGATCTTTGAGATTGGCGCGAGCCCTTCGTCCGTAAATTTTGTTTTTGCGAGGGCCAAATGCGTAAGTGCAGGCAATTCCTGCGCAAATGTAAGCGATTGGTCGTCGATCAATGTGCCGTCGAGATATAGCCCCTTCAGTTTGGAAAGGTGTGAAAGATCACGCAATCCTGGCCCACGGACGTGTGTATCGCTCAGGTCAAGCTGCTCTAGATCGGTCAATTCGGCGAGATATTTCAGTCCATCGTCAGTTACTTTTGTCCCGCCGAGAAAAAGTTCCTTGAGGGATCGCAATCCCGCAAAGTGCTGCAGTGCGCGATCGCCGATCGCCGTCCAGCGAATGTCGAGCAATTCGAGGGATTTCAAACCCTCCAGATTTACTGTGCCGTCGTCCGTGACCGCGGTCATGAACATCCACAGTTGGTTCAAGCCGCGGAGCCTGGCGACATGGATCAAACCGGCATCCGTAACCTCTGTTTCGCTGAAATCGAGGCCTTCCAGGCTGGTCAGGTCTGCCACAAAGCCCAGACTCTCGTCGGTGACAGATGGATTCTTAAATAGAAAGACTCCTTTCACTCCCGGCAGGTCTCGTAGCAAGCGCAGATCATCAGGCTGAGGTGACCGGCGGCCAAGGTTGACCGTATTGACGGAGCGAAATAACTCTTCGCCCAACGCTGATCGCAGCCATTTGGGAGCCCAGAGTTTGCGAATGACGCCTACATCGTTATTCGCGTCACGCAGTTCGAAGTTATCGACCTGCATACGGCTTCCGTCGGCCTCGCGACCATAGTCAAAATATAGGTATCCTCCGAGTTCGCCCACCTTCGCGACGGCCCGTCCTTGCTGGCGTGCGCGGTTGGCGACAACCGCCAACCAAGCCATCGACATGCACAGCAACGTCACAACGAAAAAAAGTGTTCGCAGGCTATAGATTGGCCAGCGAAGTCTTTTGTGCGTCTTCTCGGTGTGGTTGTCGACCGTGGCCATCATCTTCTTTGGTTGCCTCTCCGAAATGTCGGCCGTATATCCCGCATCGGCTACGTCTTGTCGCTGCCAGACTCCGACGCGAGTAACGGCGTACGGCCTGCCCGCGGCGGCACCGGCAACCGATTTCCCGTTGCGGCGGCGCGGCGCGCGCCGACGCGACTTTCGCGATTCAACTGGGCCATGAACGCGTCGAAATCGACCTCCATGGTGTGTCTCTTCGATTTCACAAATCGGCGCAACATCGCGGCGTGCTCGGCCGCGGTGGTCGCCCGCATCTTCGCCTCGCTCGGTAGCGCATAGCGGCCGCAAAGGTACTCGGCTGCCAGACACGCCTGTCGTTCGGCTGCCGGAAAAATTGCGCCTAGTGGCTGTAACAGCCCGATGAAGAACAAATTGTCGATTCCCGGCTTGAACATGCGCAAATACAGCGGCAGATTATTGTCCGGCGCGGCCAGGAAATCTTCGTCGAAAAAAGGAAACGAGACCTTGTAGCCCGTGCAGTAAACGATTGCGTCAATCTGTTCCGTGCTGCCGTCGGCGAAACGCACATGGTCGCCGGCCAACTCGGCAATATTAGGCTTCGGCACGACGTCACCATGCGCGATGCGATCGAGAATTACCGAGGATACGCTAGGATGGGCCTCCATGAGCCGGTGGTCAGGTTTTTGCAGTCCATAGTCTTCCATACGGCCAACTTGCAAGCGCAGCATGGGAGCGAGGAATATTCGCGCAATCCACCACGGAATTCCCGGCATCACCCACTGATCAGCCGGACGTCCTAGCAAATACTTGGGAATGATGTGCGCGCCGCGCCGCGATGCTAGAAACACTTTGTTGGCTACGTAGCTGCACTCGACGGAAATATCCATAGCGCTGTTGCCCATCCCCAGGATGAGCACGTTTTTGCCGCGGAATCGTTCCGCGTCACGATAGTCGTGCGAGTGCATCTCCAGGCCATCAAACGTGCCAGGAAACGGCGGCTCCGGCCAGCGCGGGTTCCAATGATGCCCGTTGCCGACCAGCAATGCGTCGTATACGCGTTCCTCGCCGGTCGACAGACGCACGCGCCATGTGCCATTGGACTGCCGTTGCGCGTGATCTACCCCCGTATTGAACGTCACCAGTTCGCGCAGGCCGAAATACCGGGCATAGCTGCGAAAGTACTCCAACACCTGCGTGTGATGGCAGTAGTTGGGATACTCCGCGGGCATGGGAAAATCTGAATACTGCATCCGTGACTTCGACGAGTCGATGTGCAGCAAGCGGTAGGCACTGCTGCGTTTGTTAGGATTGTTGTAATACCAATTGCCGCCAATATCATCGCTGAGTTCGAAGCAGTCGAAGGGCAGCCCACGCTCTTTGAGCGCCTTGGCGGTGGTCAGGCCACTAGAACCCGCGCCAATTATGCACGAGACGGGCAGTTTGCTCATGTGACTTGTCACCTATCGAATTCAGTCGCCGCATCAGCGTTCATGATGCGGGGGAGATATCTCGCCCTCTCAACAAGGGGCATTTCAACCACACGCCGTAAGCCTGGCCAGCCTGCGCAGTGCGGACGGATTGTTACTCCGCACTTTTTTGCGCAATCGGCGCCCGGCGGTAGTCGAGCGGTGGCTTCTGCCCCGTGACGAGCAGTGATCGATATCCTTCCCTTCCCACGCGACGGGCGTGTTCGTCTTTGGCGGCCGCGATGGTCTCGGGCCGGATATAAAGGTCATACGCCGTCGCTGCCAGCACCTTGGCGGCCAGCAGCATTCCCTTGCGACCGATAGTCGTGCCGCCAGCGGCCGTGGCCTGCCAACTATGTCCCGGGGTGCCAGGCACCCAGCAAACGGTCGAAAAACCTGTGGTAGGTACGACCCACGAGACGTCTCCCACATCGGTCGAGCCCTTGTTTTGGCCCCCCTTGTTGTCGAGCACATCGCGCAGCTCATCGAGCCCGACAGGCTTGGCCAAGGTCGAGGCAATGCGCGCGGCGAAACGCTCTTCCTCGGGCGTGAATTTCAAGTCATTCAGCTCGCGTAAATTGGCCAGCGTGACGCGCGAAAGCGCATCGTTCGGAACGAGTTCATTGGTGCCCCCTAGATACTCCACTTCCAATTTGGTTTCTGTGGCAAGCGCGCCCGCCTCGGCGCATTTGAGCAGCCGGGTGTAGACGGCCTTGGCCACCTCGGCCTGCGGATGGCGTACATAGTAGTACACCTCGGCAAAATCGGGCACGACGTTTGGCGCCCCGCCGCCGGAAGTGATCACATGGTGAATGCGGGTCAGATCAGGCGTATGCTCGCGCAGCAACTCGGCGGCATAATTAGTCAACTCAACCGCGTCGAGTGCCGAACGCCCCTGCTCGGGAGAAGCAGCCGCGTGTGCGCTCGTGCCATGAAAGCGAAATTTGGCTGCGATCCTCGCCAGGCAGGTTGCATCGCCTGCGGCGTTTCGGCTGCCAGGATGCCAGTGCAGTACAACGTCGCAATCACTGAATAATCCCTCGCGCGCCATGAACACTTTCGCCGCCCCCCCTTCCTCGGCCGGACAACCGTAAAATCGCACTGTGCCCGGCAATTTGTCTTTGCCCAGTTGCTCGGCGATGGCGATCGCGGCAGCAGTCGACGCAGCGCCGAATAGGTGATGACCGCACGCCTGGCCGTAACCGTCACCGGCGCGGGGTTTTTGTTCCGGCACGGCTTCTTGCGCCAGGCCGGGTAACGCGTCATATTCGCCTAAAATTCCGATTACGGGTTTGCCGCGGCCAGCCGTGGCAGTAAACGCAGTGGGAATGCCCGCGACTCCACGTTCGACCTTGAAGCCTTGTCCCTCAAGCATGTCGGCCAGCAACTGGGCCGATTTCACTTCCTGGTAACCGGGCTCTGCCCACTCCCAAATCTTCGAGGCCGCGTGCCAGGTCGGTTCGGCCCGTGATTCGATGGCGGCGGCCAGAGCAGACTTGTCCGCACGGCACGTCTTGGCCGGTGTGCCACACATCAGGCCGACGGCCAAAAAAAGGAGAATCCTGTACCGCGAGAGCGTGCAGCAAGAAGTGAGGCAAATCATTGCATTAGTGTACACAGCCACGCGGGTGCCGCCACATGGGGGCGCCGACTTCGCAAATGTCTTGCCCCAACAAACATACTCCCAAAAAAGTGACCGCAAACTGTTTGCCCGCCCGAGTCCCGCAGGGCAAAATACCGAAACTACGGGCTCACATCAAATCGGTAATTCGCCGTTGGGCAGTGAATGGGAAATCACGGGGCCACTACGATGAATCCTGCGCAATCGCATGTCGGAATCGGGCGAACATTTTTGCTTTGCGCACTGTTATCGTGCGGATGTCCGCAACTGGGCCGTTGTCAGTGCGTACCGACCGAGGGCAAGGTGCCCGCTGCGGACAAAAAGGCCGCCGCCAAACTTGATCTCCGCTACGCGTGGCAGCCGAACCAGGATTACCAGTACGAAGTTTCGGTCGATGCCGAACTGCCGGATCGCAAACTTACGTACAAGGGATTTAGCACGTACCGCGTGCGTTCCGCCGAAAACGGCCAGTTCGTTCTATTGCACAAAGGGAGTCTTCAGCAGCATGAGGTAATGAAGCCCCAAGAGCGTGCCGCCATGCCCCGCGGCTCGTCGCGTGGGCTCGCGCATCGCCCTCCGCATCACCTGCCGGGATCGCACTACGCGATGCCGCGGTTTGCCGACCATGAAGTGACGATCGACCAGCACGGAAAGATCCTCAAGCTCTCGGGCACCACCGCTATGCCGTTGTTATTGGGCGATCTGGCATTGTTGGTTATCGAACCGTTGCCTGAGAAGCGCGAACGACAGTGGCAAGTGAATTATGGGTTGACCGTAGTCGAAAAAAAGAAAACACCTGCAAACCAGTTCCCCCGTCGGCTCAGCCGATCAGGTGCGGAAGAGGCTCCCGCCACCCAGCGCCCTGGCGGCGAGAGCATGACTTACCGGGTGAAGGGAACCGCCGGCGGCATGGTGACGATTCTCAAGCAATCGCATTTAAAAACGGCCGACGAAACCGACGGAGCCGCCTCGCGAGAACAAGAGGGGGTTGGCGAGTTGGTGTTTGATCAGAAGCGCGGCGTCATGGCCAAGGCCGAAATCAAGTTCGTGAACATGTTCAACCAGGACAACATTGCCATCAAAGTTCCCGTTGTGATGCAGTATCGCCTGTTGGATGAAGAGGAGTTGGCCCGATCAGCGGAAGAAGGCAAGGAACGACTGGCGAAATTAGCTGAGGAACGGGCCCAGGCAGACGAGGAATCTGCCCAGCCATTCTCGGACGACGAAGTACGAGAGATCGTCGCGGCGCTCAAGAACGCTAAGTCGCGTCGCGACGCTGTGCAAAAGCTAACCAAGAAGAAACAGCCCGATGAGCACCAGGAACAAATTGCTCGCGCACTGAATCCGCTGCTCGCTGATCGCGACGATGGCATCAAGCAGGCGGCCGCCGAAGCGCTAAAAACCTGGGGCACTGAGCTAAACGTTCCGGGACTGGTCAAGTTAGTGGTGGAGCAGGACAATGTGTTCATTCGTGCGCGTGCGATGGAAGCCCTGGGACAGCTCAAGGACAAACGCGGTGCCGAGGCTGTGGCGTTGCTCTTTGTTACATCGCGTGGCGATGCTCGAAAATCGCTCGAACAGATGGGTTCCGTGGCCGAGCCGTATGTTTTGCCCTTTTTGGACAACCCCGACGAAGGGGTGCGGAGTGACGCTTGCCGCGTATTGGCCGCAATCGGCACATCGAAAAGCCGCGCGAAGCTAGAAAAAATCGCTCTCAAGCCGCGTGGTTCTGACGCACAAGCAGCCCGCGAGGCACTGGCCAAGATCGAGTCACCGTAACCAGTGGTCGATGGTGCAACGCACCCGCGGTTGCAATTAGTCGCTAGCACCTGATTCCGGGCTCCGGCCCAAAATTGGCCCTCGCGCGCCGTTTCGTACTACACCACCGGATGCAATGTTCACGCAAGCGCGCGCTTGATCGTCGGCGTCGGGGAATCAAGAGACGCAACTGTTTGGCGGTGCTCTATTCTTTCGCTTTGTCCGCCGCGGCGGCGGCTGTCGGTGAATTGCGCGGGTTGTCTCCGGCTGCCAGGTCTTTGCCAGCCACCAGCGCGTCGAGTTCATTCTTCAGCTCGTCCTCTAAAGCGGGCGAAAGACCTACGTGTACGACTTGCACAATGCCGTCTTTGCCGACGATCACTGTCTGTGGAATTGAGTTGGCCAGATAAGCCCTGGCCACGGTTCCTTCTTTGTCGAGCGCGATGGGAACGTGCAGGCCTGATTCGTCGACGAACGACTTAACTTCTTCGGGCGTTTCTTGAATATTGACGGCGTAAAGCAGGACGCCTTTGTCCTTGTACTCACGAGCAACCTTCTCGATGATTGGCATGGCCTTTTGGCACGGTCCGCACCAGGTTGCCCAGAAGTCAAGGATCACGACGTTCTTGCCCTTGAGCGCCGCCAGATCGAGCGTGCCACCGCCAAGTAGATCGAGCTTGATCGCCGGCGCCGCTTTGGCCAAGAGGGGATGGGGGCCGCTTTCGCGACCACCGATCATATCAGCCAAGGATTCCGCCTTAACTGCTCCTGCGGGGACATTGAAAACAAACGCATCCTCCCCGAACTTAGGATTCTCAACCCAATCCTTGTACGTCACGGTGTCGGTTACTTTTACATTGGCAAGCGCTGCGTTGCCGCCTCGCGCGCCAGCGGCCATTTTGGCAAACGTTTTTGTCAGATCAGGTACAAACTGTCGTGGCAGGGGCTTGTCGCCTACGTCGACCCATAACTTCCAGTCAACTTCATTGCTCATGACCTCGATCAGGTGGCACTTCACGCCGTCGAGCATCACTTCTCCACCGTACTTCGCCGACTCGGCGGTCGACAGCAACAGCGTCGCAGACTCGTGCGATAAGAGCGACAACGTGACAAGCTTGGCGTTGCCAGGACTGATGACGGCCGCGGCGAGTGGATTTTGAAAGATCTTCTCCCACGTCTCAGGCGACTTCTCCTCCAAATATTTGCCTAGCCCCTGGATGAAAATCGACAAGTTGACGCCGTCACACACCAACTCACCATTGGACGCATCGGACTTTAGAATAAATGTCAGTTTGTTGGGGCGTTCGGCCTGCAGCTTTTGAACGATCACAAACGATTTTGTGTCGGCGCCCTGCGACACCTCGAGCTTAATGTCGGTCGTTACGCTGAAGCTTTTCAATCCAGCCAGATACGTCCCCATGTGCTCAAGCACTTGGCGAGCCTGCGGCTCGATCGCTGCGGACGCCCCGGGCTTATCGTTTGCAGCACGGCACGGGGCGGCAGTCGCAACCGCGAGCAGCGCGGCAACGGCAATAATCGCATTAAGTCGCAACGAAGACCGCATTGTCTGGACTCCTGGAAAGGTGAACGACTCTTGATCGCGGACGACTGCGACAACCGGCCCGTAGTTCGCCCGTCGGCAAAGATCGGCGGCACAAATACGATGGGCAATGTCCGGTTAATAGGCGATCGCCCGCGAGCTGCCAAACTCGCGTCCGAATTATATAGGCCATCTCTCCACGCGTCGTGTCGACGCCAACGGGGTGCCTTTCACGCGCCCGAACACTGGCATTCCTGGCGGCGCCCGCAAACCATCCGCAACGGTTAAGGAGCACCACGTTGTTTGTGTTCGCCGAAATAGTCCCTTCGGGGGGATGTCGATAAGCTAGTAGCCTCATTTCTCTTGCCACAGTCGATCAGGACGTAAGCCAGATCGATGTTTGAGACTGCATTTCCCTGCAATCGCTAGCATGTCGTCTACTGAAAACCGGATAAATCGGGCTACTTTTTTCTAGCGGTGGAATCCATTCCTCGTTATACTTGGGGCGTACGCGGGCCAAGCGGCTTGAGGTCTACACGCACGCCGCCTTTCATGCCAGTGCCAGGGGAAAGCTAGCGAACTCATTCTGCCCACATGTTCGTCTAACGATCGGAATGGCCGCATCCCTTGCTGAGGGACCGGCAGTGTTCCCTGGTCTGTGGGTCTTTCGAGAATCGCTATTCAGGTAGTGTCGCGCGAAGTCCTGTGCGCGGTACTCAGGGCTTCGGTAGCCCCTGATTCAAACACTCTCGCGGCTATCCCATAGCCTTGGAACACCCGAGACGCGCACCAAATTCGTCGCTCGATGGCGGATATCACGCCGCCACGATCTGACGACTGAAGGTAGCTGACGGGCGATCTCAGGATTGCACGCCGGTCTGTCGTGACGAACTTCGGCGATGAGTTTCAAGGCAATTTCAATCGATAAATACGACGCCGTCGGAGCTTTGAGGCCAGTGTTCGCATTACGTGAAGAGGAGTCAGAGAAGTTGGGAGCCTATGCAATGCAACTATTGAAATTCGTGGGTCTTTGTCTCGTCGCTACGTGTGCCTTGGGACTATCGGGCGATCATGCCGGGGCGGTGACCCTCACTGTGGACGGCAATCTTGCCGATTGGGGTTTTCACGTCGCCGACAACAACCACAGCACGTTTGTGCCGGCACCCGGACTCGACCTATTAGGGATTGACGTTCATGACCACAACGACAATGGCGGCATAAACGCCCCCTTGGACGTGTATTCGGGTGGCCAAAAATTCGACGCCGAATGCTTGGCTGCGGCTGTGCAGGGCGGCAATCTCTTTATCGCCATCTCGACCGGACAACGACCTGACAACGGCTTTACCAACTATGCTCCGGGCGACATCAAGATCGACACTTCGGGCGGAGTCTACGGTGTCGAGGTGGGCGGCGGCATTGGTGGTGGCGCCGGCAGCGCCATTACCACGGGGGCTCCTGGCGCGAGCTATACGATGAACGAAGGATTCACCACGGCATTCCATTCGACTCCCGCGGCACAAACCGCGGGCTCGGTATGGTTCAATCCGTATTTCACCTTCTTTCAGCAGATGCAGATTCCCGGTGCCACGTTCGTCGGAAACTCGAACTTTATCTATACGCGCAACACAGAAACTTCGCAGCACGCGGTCATCGAATTGTCGATACCGCTCAGCTTCTTCGGCACCAATACGATCCAGAACATCAGTTGGGCCCCCTCCTGCGACAATTCCTTCTTGTCAATTAACACCACCCAGGTGCCAGAGCCATCGTCGGTAGCGTTGGCATTGCTCGGCGCTTTCGGAGCATGTTGGACAACCCGCCGCCGGCGCGCTGTGAAAACCGCGTCGGTGTGAGCGGCGTTGTTCGCAATGCGGGCGAAGCGATAAACGTGCGATTGCGCGTAGCGCCCTCGTAGGGCGCGGCGAGTGGTTACTTCGTTTCCCGCTCGCGCTCGCTCAGCAATCCGCGCATCAAGATCTCGAGCAGCGATTGATATTGCTCTGTAAGCGATACCGACCGGCCGATGAAGTGGTTGGTAAACATCGTGCCGTAGAGCAGATTGCCGATGGCGTCCATAATGCGCTCCACGGGAATATCGTCGCGATAGCGCCCGGCATCGATCAATCCTTCGTGAACCGAGCGCCACTTCTGCCGATTCGCTTCCCGATATTCAAAGTACGTGGGGCGGCTGCGACTTTTGAAGTTGGCCCGCTCCTGAATCAACAGCTCCACGTGCTCGGGATGATCTTCAAAAAACTGTAAATAAGCGCGGATGCCCCTGGAAATGCGGTCTATTGCATCGCCGGCCTCGTCGGCAGCCTCGCCGACGGCCGCTTGCATCTGGCGCATGCCGTTATCGACGCAGCTATAGAAGAGCGCTTCCTTGCTGGGGAAATAAAGGTACAGCGTACCCTTCGCGATCCCTAACTCGGCGGCCACGCGTTCCATTTCGCAGGCACTGTAGCCGAGTTCCGCAAATAGTCGCGCCGCGGCTTCGATGATGGCCTGACGTCGCTCCTCGCGACGATCGCTTGTACAAGCTTCAGATGATGGCGTTGACGCCTGCGGATTCGACATTAAAGGCTCTTAAGAAACAGTTACATCCGACCGCCTTGCGGCGGCTTGGATTACCTCAAAAGAGTGGCTTCCGACACAACCCGCTCGGAAATGATTCCTTACTTGACGCTTCAGCCTTCCCCCGGGCAACGTTCGCGTCAGCCTTTGGACAACCTTGAACCAGCGGATGCGGTTATTTGTCCTCACCCTCGTATTGCACAGCCTTGGTAGCCGTCTATAATCTACCAAGAAGCTGGGTGACTGACTAGTCAGTCACCCAGAACGAACCGTCTTCCCTGCCGAATCCTGCCCCCCTCGTAAAGCATTCAAATGTCGCGACCCTCTGCCAGGAATGTCGCTTTGCCTTCCCAAGTTGGGTTATTTCGCCCGTCGGTTGTTCCTTTTGCAGGCTTGCTCGTACTCACGGTCGGCTTGTCCGCGATTGGCGGCTGCAATCGCAAGGCGGCCCCTCTGCCGGCCGCTAAAGCCCAGCAGGTTTTGTACACAAACCCGGTCGAGGAAACCATCTCGGAGTACGAGGAGTTCACGGGCCGCACTGCCGCAGTCAAGACGGTCCAAATTCATGCCCGGGTTAGCGGGTATCTCGACAAGGTTTTGTTTGAAGACGGTGCCGAAGTCAAAACTGGGGACATGTTGTTTCATATCGACCCACGCTGGTTTCAGGCCGAAGCCAATCAGGCTGCTGCCAACGTGAATCAGTACGAGTCGCGGATCGAGAGGCTCAATCGTCAAGTGGCGCGAGCCACTCCCTTGATCGAAAATCGGGTCAAGTCCCAAGAGGAATTCGACCAATACACATTTGACCATGCCGAAGCCAAGGCCACGCTCAAGGGGCTGATCGCCGCCCAGCAGTTGGCCGACCTGAATCTCAGCTACACGCGTGTCACTTCGCCGATTGATGGCCGGATTAGCCGCCGCATGGTCGACCCCGGCAATTTGGTTCGTGCCGATCAAACAGTGCTCACTACCATCGTTTCGATGGACCCGATTTATGCTTACTTCGACATCGACGAGCGCACGGTGCTGCGCCTGCGGCGTTTGGTGCGCGAAGGTCGGATCAGGTCGACGCGCGAATCCCAAGTCACGGTCCAGGTAGCACTAGCCGACGAAGCCGAATTCAATCTCTCAGGCGCGGTGGATTTCGTTGATAACCAAATCGATCCCAGCACTGGCACCCTGCGGTTGCGGGCCGTAATTCGCAATCCGCAACGACTGCTGTCTCCCGGCTTGTTTGTGCGCATTCGTTTTCCTGTCGGCGATCCGCATCCTGCGCTATTGATACCCGAAGAGGCCCTAGCGACGGACCAAGGGCAGCGATTCGTCTATGTGATCGGCGATAATAATCGGGTGGCCTACCGCCGCGTGATCGCCGGCATGTTGCTGAACGGTCGACGTGTGATTACTGAAGGACTGGCGGCGACCGATCGTGTCGCCGTCACAGGCCTGCAGCGGCTGCGCAAGGATCTGGAAGTCGACCCTCGGCCCCAACAAAGTGAATCAACAGCGACGGCCGCCATTGACACCTCAGCTCCCACGGTTACCGAGGCGAAAGGGCCGTCGACCGGGCCTTCTCCCGGAGCCCGTTAGACGCCGCGTTGTGGATGACGACGCAGCCGAGCGTAGCACGATTGTCGTTGCGAGGGCGGCGTAACGATGTCCTGTAACAAGTGAGCGTCCGAGCGTGTTTTCACGATTCTTCATCGATCGGCCGATATTTGCCTCGGTGCTGTCGATCGTCATCACGCTGGCCGGCGGGGTCGCCGTTTATACGCTGCCCCTCGCGCAGTTTCCGCCGGTCACGCCCCCCACGGTACAGGTGGATTGCAACTATCCAGGCGCCAGCGCCCAGGTCGTGGCACAGACCGTGGCCTCGCCCATCGAGCAACAAGTCAATGGCGTCGAAGACATGCTCTATATGTCTTCGCAGAGCACCAACGACGGCTCGTATACGCTGACCGTCACGTTCAAACCGGGCATTGATCTGAACCTGGCCCAGGTGCTGGTACAAAATCGCGTCAGCCTGGCCATGCCGTTGTTGCCCGAGGTCGTGCGTCAAACCGGTGTCACGACGCGTAAGAGATCGCCCGACATCCTGATGACGGTCAGCATCAATTCTCCCGACCGGCGTTACGACCAACTGTATTTGAGCAATTATGCCCTGATGCGCATTCGAGACGAATTGTCTCGCCTTTCAGGAATCAGCGAGGTACTGGTCTTTGGTCAGCGCGATTACAGCATGCGCATTTGGCTCGACCCCGATAAGCTGGCCTCGCGCAACCTCGAAGTTTCGGACGTCGTGAACGCCGTGCGCGAGCAAAACATGCACGTCGCGCTCGGCCAAATCGGTCAACCGCCGGCGATTTCCGGACAACTCAAGCAGATGCCGTTGGCCGTGCGCGGACGTCTCATTACCCCGGAAGAATTCGAGAATATCGTCGTTAAGTTCACCGAGGAACGCCGCTCAGTGCGCGTTCGCGACGTGGGGCGCGTCGAACTCGGCGCGCGCAGCTCTGACATCAGCAATCGGTTCGATGGCAAACCGACCGTGGGCTTGGCGGTATTCCAGCTGCCCGACGCTAACGCCTTGGACACGGCCGATCGCGTGAAGGCCAAGATGGTTGAACTATCGCATGATTTTCCGGACGGGGTAGTTTACGAAATCGGCTACGATACGACCCCCTACATCCGCGAATCGGTGGGCGAGGTCTTTAAATCTCTGCGCGATGCCGTGGTGCTCGTGGCGCTTGTGGTACTGGTATTCCTGCAAGGATGGCGCGCCTCGATCATTCCTTTGGTCGCCGTGCCTGTGGCGATCGTGGGAACATTCGCCGCCATGGCCGTTGTCGGCTTCAGCTTGAACAACCTCACATTGTTTGGGCTGGTGCTCGCCATCGGCATCGTCGTCGATGACGCTATCGTCGTCGTCGAAGCAGTCGAATATCACATAGAACAGGGATTGTCCCCCCGCGATGCGGCCATTCGCGCCATGGACGAGGTCGCAGGGCCGATCATTGCCGTCGGTCTGGTGCTGACGGCCGTCTTCGTGCCTTGCGCCTTTATCTCGGGCATCGTCGGACAATTCTTCCGGCAATTTGCTCTGACGATCGCGATATCTACCGTCATTTCCACAATCAATTCGCTGACCCTCAGCCCGGCACTCGCGGCCGTCTTGCTTCGCCCGCGACACGGCAAGCAGGATTGGCTGACGCGGATTGTGGATTTTGTGCTCGGCTGGTTCTTTCGCCTATTTAACCTGGGCGTTCGCACATCCACTTCCGCGTACATCAGCGTCGTCGGAAAACTGCTGCGGGTTCCCATACTAGTGCTAGGAGTCTACGGCGTTTTGCTGTGGCTCACCTACTGGGGTTTTCATCAGTTGCCGAGCGGGTTCATCCCCTCGCAGGACAAGGGCTATCTCGTCGCCAGCGTGCAAATGCCGGATGCCACAAGCGCCGAGCGTACAAGCAACGAAATGGCGCTGATCGAACAGATCGTCATGGAGACGCCAGGCGTCAAGAACGTGAATTCGGTAGCCGGCAACTCGTTCATGCTGAGCGCGTATGGCTCGAGCTTTGGTTCGATGTTTATCATTCTCGACGACTTCGACGAACGGAGGACGCCCGACCTTTCGGCCGATGCCATTTTGGCGTCCTTGCGCAAGCAAATCGCGGCAGAAGTGCCTGACGCGCTAGTGAATATCTTTCCGCCGCCGGCGGTTTCTGGTTTGGGGCGTGCCGGCGGATTCAAGCTGATGGTCGAGGATCGTGGCGATCTGGGATTGGTCGAGTTGCAGCGTCAGACCGACAACCTGGTGAAAAAAGGAAACGAAACCCAAGGTTTGACCGGTCTGTTCACGGTTTATAAAACCGATTCTCCGCAGTTGTACGTCGACGTCGATCGCAAAGCCTGCCTGACGCAGGGGATCAGCCTGGGCGAGTTGTTCGACACGCTGCAATCGTATTTAGGCTCGCGGTACATCAACGATTTCAACCGCTTCGGCCGCACCTGGCAGGTAATAGTCCAGGCGGATTCGAGGTTCCGCGACCAGGTCGAAGATGTCAAACGATTGCGTGTGCGCAACGCGGCGGGTGATATGGTGCCTCTCGGCACGCTGGCGACTGTCTCGCCTGTCGGCGGGCCGTTAGTGCTGACGCGATACAACATGTATCCGGCTGCCGGCATCAACGGTAACGCGGCACCAGGTTTTAGCACTGGACAAGCGATCGACGCGCTGGAAACCGTGGCGCGTCACGAGCTGCCGCAGTCCATGTCTGTCGAGTGGACCGAGCTAGCTTACTTGGAGCAGTTGTCCGGCAATACGGGCATGATCGTTTTTGCCTTCTCGGTAATCTTCGTGTTTTTGGTACTCGCCGCGCTGTACGAGAGTTGGTCGATGCCCTTGGCCGTCATTCTGGTGGTGCCGATGTGCGTGTTGTGCTCCATCGCCGGCGTGGCCATCGGCAAGATGGACATTAATATTTTTACGCAGGTCGGATTCGTCGTGTTGATCGGTTTGGCATGTAAGAACGCGATCCTAATCGTGGAATTCGCAAAATACCGGCGTGAAGAGGGAGCCGCTGTTCGCGAGGCCGTACTGCAAGCCTGCCGGCTAAGATTGCGCCCGATCTTGATGACTTCCTTTGCGTTCATTTTGGGGGTTTTGCCGCTAGTCGTGGCCACCGGTGCCGGTGCCGAAATGCGGCGTGCCCTCGGCACTGCCGTATTTGCCGGGATGTTGGGAGTAACTTTTTTTGGCGTCTTGCTGACGCCCGTGTTTTTCTCGGTCATCGATCGGCTGGCTCACCTGCACGTGTTCACGCAAGGGCCACTGGCGCGGCTCGGCGCCGGCGTATTGGCGATACTGCAACCACATGGATGGTGGCTTGTAGCGCGGCGAGGCGTCGGGGCGATCAGGCGCGTCAAGCCAGACATAGAGCCGGAGAGCGAAGCAGAACTCGCTCGCAAGGAGACTTCGTCGAGCACGCCCGATAGCTAGGAAGCCCATTAGACAAATTAGAGCCAACTGAGCACTACCCACCCGTTAACTGACTACTTGACGCTGGCAACACATGTTCTCCCGCTTCTTTATCGATCGGCCAATTTTCGCCACAGTGCTGTCCGTGGTTATCACGCTCGCCGGAGCGATCGCCATTTTTGCGCTGCCGGTGACCCAATATCCCGAGATCACTCCGCCTACGGTCGAGGTATCGACGACCTACCCTGGCGCCAATGCGCAGGTCGTGGCTGACACAGTAGCAGCCCCCATCGAGCAGCAAGTGAACGGCGTCGAGAGCATGATGTATCTCTCGTCGCAATGCACCAACGATGGCAACTACGTGCTAACGGTCACCTTTGAGCCCGGTACTGACCTGAACCTGGCCCAAGTCATGGTGCAAAATCGCGTCTCACTGGCCGAGCCGATTCTGCCAGACCTGGTTAAGCGACGCGGCGTGACTGTCAAAAAGAAGTCGCCCAGCGTATTGATGATCGTCAATTTGTTTTCCCCGGACGGCAGCCGCGATAATTTGTATCTGAGCAACTATGCCACCATCCAATTGCGCGACGAGTTGTCGCGTGTGTCAGGCGTGGGGGCCATTTCGTTCCTCGGCCAGCGTGACTACAGCATGCGCATCTGGCTCGACCCGCAGCAGATGGCGATGCGCGGTATCAGCTCGGCCGACGTGGTTCGCGCCATTGAACAGCAAAACACGCAAGTTGCCGCAGGGCAGATAGGGCAACCACCAGCGCCGACGGGCCAGGTCTTTCAGTACACCATGACCACCCTCGGTCGGTTGGCCGAGGAGCTGCAATTCGGCGACATGATTCTGCGGGCCGACACCGAACGTCGCATTATCCGGCTGCGCGATGTCGCCAAGACCGAGCTGGGCGCCTTGGCGTATGATCAGGTCTGCACGTTGGACACGCAGCCCTCTGTGGCGCTATCGATCTATCAGCGTCCCGGATCCAACGCACTCGACACAGCTGAGATGGTGCGCGCGAAAATGGACGAGCTCAAGGCTCGCTTTCCTGAAGGAGTCGACTACGCCATCGTTTACGATACGACTCCGTTCATACGCGAGTCGGTCAACGAGGTTTTCGGTGCACTGCGCGATGCCGTGATCCTGGTGGCGATCGTGGTACTGGTCTTTCTACAAGGATGGCGGGCCGCGATCATTCCGCTCGTAGCCGTGCCGGTGGCAATTATCGGCACATTTGCCGCAATGGTAGCCGCGGGATTCAGCCTGAATACCCTCACGTTATTCGGCCTGGTGCTGGCCGTGGGCATCGTCGTCGATGATGCCATCGTGGTGGTGGAAGCGATCGAGCATCATATCGAAGAGGGTCTTGCGCCGCGTGACGCGGCCGTGCAAGCGATGCAAGATGTCGCTGGCCCCGTTATCGCCGTGGGTTTAGTGCTCACGGCCGTTTTCATTCCTTGCGCCTTTATTTCTGGCGTGATTGGCCAATTCTTCAGGCAGTTCGCCGTAACGATCGCGATTTCGACGATCATATCAGCGTTTAATTCATTGACGCTTAGCCCGGCACTCGCGGTGCTGTTGTTACGGCCGCGATCGTCCGGTCATGGCGAGGCATTACCGCGCCTCGGGTTGGCCATTGCCGGAGCCTGGGGCGGCGTGCGATTGCTGGCTCCGTATTTGGAAGAATGGATCGCCACGCCGCTGGCAGACTTGCCGCTGGGGCTCGGCTCGCCCTGGCCCTGGATCGGCGGCGCAATCGGGACGATCGTAATCTGGTTCACCAGCGGCCTGATCAACGCGGCACTTCTCTGGGTGTTCCGCGTCTTCAACTATGGGTTCAATTTGCTGACTGGCGGGTACGTGGCCAGTGTGAGCTTTCTATTGCGTGTCAGCGTTATCGTCCTGGTACTCTACGCGGGTTTGACCGCCCTGACGTTCAAAGTGTTCACCGAAACGCCTACTGGCTTCATCCCCTCGCATGACAAAGGCTACTTGATCGTCAACGTGCGTTTACCCGACTCGGCGTCGCTCGAACGAACGCAGGCGGTGATGAAATCGATCGAGTCCATCGCCGACGCACGGCCCGGTGTCAGCCACACGGTTGCGATCGCCGGGCAATCGCTGTTGTTGGGCGCCAATGCCCCCAACTTCGGATCGATGTACGTGATGCTCGACGAATTTCACGATCGTGCCGTGAACGGACTTACTGCCGATGTGATCGCCGGGCAGCTCAAGGAACTTTTCGAAGAACAAGTCCGCGATGGAGAGATCAACATCCTGGGTGCCCCGCCCATTGATGGGCTCGGCACGGCGGGTGGATTCAAAATCGTCATTGAAGATCGCAGCGATACCGGCATTACCGCGCTCGAAGCCGTCAGCGGCGAAATCGTCAAGCAGGGGAACGATTCTGCTGGCCTACGCGACCTCTTTACAAGCGTGCGCGCCAACACGACGTGGCTTTATCTCGACATTGACCGCGCCGCCGTCAAGGCGATGGACATCTCGATGTCCGATGTGTTCAACACGCTGCAAGTCAACTTCGGGTCACTGTACGTGAACGATTTCAATCGCTTTGGCCGCACCTGGCAGGTCAACGTGCAGGCCGATGCCCGCTATCGAATGCAGCCCGACGATCTCAAACGCCTTTACGTGCCAGGCAAGCAAGGGCAGATGGTCCCATTCTCGGCCTTCACCAAGGTCAACGAAGTCAGCGGACCCGTTATGCTCGTGCGCTACAACTTGTATTCGTCGTCCTTCATCAATGCCGATGCAGCCCCTGGAACTAGCTCGGGCGAGGCCATCAATCAGCTACAAGAACTTGCCGAAAAGAATCTAGGTCCCTCAATGCGGGCCGAATGGACGGAACTGGCCTTTTTGCAGCGACGGGTCGGTAACACGGCCATGTTCGCCTTCATATTGGCCGTGGTGCTCGTATTTTTGGTGTTGGCGGCGCAGTACGAAAGCTGGTCCTTGCCACTTGCCGTAATTCTGGTGGTGCCCATGTGCTTACTGTGCTCGGTCGTCGGCGTGATCGTGGCCCATATGGACATCAACATCTTCACGCAGATTGGCTTCGTCGTTTTGGTGGGTCTGGCGTGCAAGAACGCCATTCTGATCGTCGAGTTTGCCCGCGCCAGACAAGTGGCCGGGGTCGACCGATATCAGGCGACTCTGGCCGCCTGCCGCCTGCGATTGCGGCCGATCATTATGACCTCGTTTGCCTTCATCTTCGGCGTCGTGCCACTGGTTTTGAGCGAAGGAGCTGGGGCCGAAATGCGTCGCACGCTAGGCACTGCGGTGTTCGCCGGCATGCTCGGCGTGACGATCTTTGGCATCTTCCTGACGCCGGTCTTCTTTTACGTCATCCAAGGCGTATCGGACTGGCGCGAGCGCAACAGGTCCGCATAAAATGATCGAGACCGACCAGGGTCGTCCCGCCTGCCGGCGGTGGACATCCCTGGTGTCGGCCCCGAATCCCATGAAACGCCCTAGTCGTCAAGACGCTGGCGTGCCCGCGGTCGTCGTCGGCGTCGAACCTGATGTGACGCCCCCGGCCGTGGTTCCAGTGCCGGTAGATTGTCGATTCCACCAGTTTTGCCAGGCCGCGTGCTCGTCAGCCCTTTGGGTGCGCCGCGCTGCTTCGAGATTACGGTCGGCGTTGTGGAGACTGTGCTCGTCGGCCTTGGTTTGCGAACGATCGGCTTGATAGGTTTGCTTATCCGCGCCCAGCTGAGATTTATCCTGTGCAATCTTGCTGGCACTTGCCCCGGAGCTCTCGTCCCGATGCAATGTGCGCTCGTCGCTGCGGACATTATTGCGCGCTGTATTCATATTGCGCATGTCGGTGCCAACCTGGCGGCGATCAGACGCCACAGTGCTACGGTCGGCCTTGACAGCCGAATTCGCCTGCCCGAGCTGGCTGGTACTACCCTTTCCGGCAGTGCTCTGGCCAACGCTGCCGGTGCCATTCAGGCCCTGGCGGCTCATGCCGTCGCGAAACATTCTCTGCCAGGGCGAGTTCCCTCCGCTGCGGGCAGCGTTGAGATTTCGCTCATCGTGGCGGAGGTTGTGCTCGTCGCGACCTTCCTGACGTCGATCGCCCCGGTAGTTCTGCCCGTCGGTGCGGAGCTTAGACATGTCCTGCTTTAGCTGGGCGGTATTGCCGCTAGCCAAATCCTTGCGCACCGCGCTAAAGTCTTTGCCAAGCGCCGCGCGATCCGCTCCGGTTTTACTTTTAGCCGCGGCTAAAGCGTGGCGATCCTGCCCGACTTTGCCTTTGTCGTGTTGATCGTGGTGAGAGTGGTGATGATGGTGGTGTCCCCCGCTCCCTTTGCCTCCGCCATTCATGTGGCTACCTACATGAAGGCCACCACCACCACTGTGGCCGCCCCCCTTGCCTCCTCCGCCATGTCCACCGCCGCCGCTACCACCTCCGCCCCCGCCGCCACCACCGCCGTGGGCCAGAACCTGGGTCGGTGCTAGATAGGTCGCGACCAGGCATACTAAGCAAACTGCGATGAGCCGGCGAATCATGGTTGCGCTCCTCATTTCACGTATGGTGTGAATCAGTGTGTTCCGACAACTGTCGTTCAGTGACAAAGTGCTCCTACCAGGGTTTTCAGCATCCTAGTGTTCACTAAAACCGTATCATTCAGCGGTTGAGGACTTGAGCCAAAGCGGCCCGCCGGGATTACCTCTCCGTTAGGAGCCGGCCGAGCGGATACGATTGTGACGCTCGCACCGGGTGGAACGCCTGCGGACAATGGCCGACCGTTGCCGCGAGCCCGCTTAGAACAGGCTCGGATTGCCTCGGATACGAGGGTTTAGTAGGTTACCCTGGCTTACGACCGGCGGACTTCGGTCGCTCTCGTCGACTCAGACCTGCGAGTTTGCATGGACGCAAATGTGCCCTCGAAAGCGAAGTTCCAGGCAACACGGCGACGGCTCGTAGTGTTGCGACTCATGGCGGTCGTGATGGCGGTTTGTGTGACCCTGCTCCTCGCCGAAGCCGGGCTGCGACTGGTCGGCTACAGTCCGGCCTATTTGAACGCGATGGGCAGTTTTCACGAGGCGGACCAGATCACTGGGCATCGCGGCAAGCGCGATTTCAGCGCGCGATTCAAAACACCGCAATTCGACACCCTGGTGGTGCATAACGAGCGGGGTTTTCGTCAGCAGGAGCATGAGAACCCAGAGCCATCGACGGCCCATCGCCTGTTCGTTTTTGGCGACTCGTTCGTGTGGGGATGGGGGGTATCTCAGGGTGAGGTATTCACCGATCAGCTCAGTCGCAAATTACCCGATTGGCACGTCGAGAACCTCGGCATTAACGGCACAGGCACCGTGGCACAATACGAGCTGTTTTCAGCGGAATGCCGCGATTCTCTCACTCCGGGCGATGTTGTGTTACTCACCTTTTTCGGCAACGATTTCACCGACAACGTCGAGGGTGCACGCCGAGCAACGATCCAAGATGGCAAGGTTGTCACGCTGCCGGCTGACTCACCATTGCGCGGCGGCTGGCAGAGGATGCTGCAGGAATCGTCATACCTGTTCAACTGCCTATCGTATGTCGTAAACCGGTGGCAGCTCGATCGTCGGCTTCGTCGCGCCCACGAGCAAGCCGTGGTACTCGCCGCTGCGGCCGAAGTCGAGTATGCAAAAAAGGCCGAAGCCCAACATGCCCTAGCGGCTGCAATTCCGCAGGTCCCCGCCTCTACGACTGCAGTTTTGGGCGATACCACCGCTGCATCCGCCCCCCCAATCGCGAGCACCGAATCGGAAGCCGACCTCTCGCCTGCCGCCGCTGACAGTGCAGTATCGCCCGACGATTCACCGCCGCAAATCGTGGTGACCCGTCACTTTTTGGAAAAGTGGAAACAAGATTGCGATCGCCACCAAGTGCGATTTCTAGTGGCTTATGTGCCCGGAGTCGCTGAACTCGACGAGGGGGGCAACGCGGCGATGGCCATGGAGGAGCGGGCTCTCCGGCAGACTTTCTTTTACTGCGCGGATTCGCTAGGCATCGACGTGATCGACCTGCTGCCTGAAATGCTGGCCGCCAAGAAATCCGGTGGGATTGATCAATTGCTGATCCCAGCCGATGGGCACTGGAATGCCGTGGGACACGGTATTGTCGCCGATATCGTGGCGGCACGGCTACCAGGTGCCTCGATGGCACGTCGCTAGCGGCAGAAGCATGATCAGTAGGTCGCAATAACGCCTGCACCGACGGTCGGCGACCGCAATCTCGCCCGAGAATCAACGTCGGTTGACACGCCCCTGCTATTGCGACAGGGGAGCAGAACGATGCCGGTGAACGAGCGTCCGAATCCCGCGTGCGCCGAGCCGCCCGCCTTAGCGGGCCCAATATGTTGTTGGATTTGCTCGCCATTTTTTCCTTGCGATTCGCCTCCGCCTCATTTCTAATTGAGCCGAACAATGACCGGGATTCACGTGGCGTAGTTTTCGGCATTGTCCTCGGGCACCCTAAGAGCGCCATTCGATGTCGCTTCGGGAACGGAAGAGATCCATCGGGCGGGTGATTCTCTGCGCTGCGACTGCCGCAGTAGCTGTGTGCCTTTGTCCGCGTTGGGTAAACTCTGCGGTCAATTGGGTCGTCGCGCCACCGGGCACCACGATCGCCGCTTCGGACAAAGACGAGTCGAAACGCCCGTTTCGACTCATCGCTCAGTCAACCGACAATACCGAGGCTTGGCAGGACTTCGACCGCCATCGGCAACGCGGCACCTGGGAACGGGCCTTCAAGGCACTTGAAAAAGCTAAGGCGTCGAATCCCAACGCGCTAGTTCCTCGCGACGACGACTTTTACATTCCGAGCCGCATGTATACCCGCCAGCTGTTGGCCAGCTTGCCGCAGGCGGGCAAGGACGCCTACCGAATATTCAATGATCCAGAAGCCAAGAAGCTTCTCGACGCTGCGCAGGGTAAGGACGAAGCCAGCCAACTAGCCGACCTGGTCGAGCAGTACTTCCTGTCGTCGGTGACTGACGTTGCGGCCGATCGACTTGGCGATCTCGAGTTCGAGCGTGGCGATGTCGAACAGGCCGCAGACCGCTGGCTGTCTGTGTTGCGCTACCGCCCGGAAAGTTCGCTCTCGCGGGCGCAACTACTTACGAAAGCAGGCATCGCGCTGATCCGGGCTGGTCGCACGGACGAGGCACGCGGCATTGCCCGGCAATTGCGCGAGCGATATGCCCAAGACACGGTGCTACTAGGTGGCCGCGAGGTCAACGCGCTGGCCCATTTAACCGCGGTATTAGCCGGACCGTCAGGCGCGAAGCAAGACCAACAGGATATCAGCTCGGCAGATCTGAGCTTTGCGGCCGATGGCCATGCGCTGTGGCGTTTCCAGATTCTCTCGCCGGCCAGTGCCAAGCAGTTGGCAGAAGCCAACAACGGCTGGATGTGGAACGGCTCGATGATTCCGACTGACCTGGTTCCTCCCACTGCGACCGACGGCGCGCGCGTCTATGTAAATTACGTGGGGTATGGATTCGCATTGGACCTGAAAACCGGCAAGTTAGTCTGGCGAACGGCGAAGTTTCACGACGTCGTGCAGAAAATGCGGCAGAACCACCGGTTGCTTCCCGAGCACTTTGGCATCTGCACGGCCGCGGATCGAGTCTTTTTCGTCGCCCGTGATCCGGCCAAGATGAACGAGCAGAATCAACCTTTTCTGCTGAGCTGCCGCGAGACTGCGACCGGCAAGGAGGTGTGGTCCTCCGACAAAGTCGAGACGTTGAAAACTTGGCACATTTGGGGTTCGCCCACTGCGTCGGGCGACAGGGTCTACGTTTCGGCCCTGCAAGCCGGCAAGAATCGTGATCTACATGTTTTGGCCATCCAGGCATCCGACGGCAAGTTGCTGTGGTCCACGCATTGCGGAACCTATCAAGCCGACGAATCGCAACTCTACAACCAACGCGCGAGCAAGCCGGCTTTGGTACTGCAGGGAGAACGACTGTACATCGACACCCACATCGGCTCGCTGCTTTTGATCGACACCAAGAGCGGTGCGACCTTGTGGGGCTTCAACTACGATGCGGATCCACCCAGCACCGACTATTGGTGGGGCGAGCCAAGACCGTTGCTAACGGCCGGGCCACCCATCATTTCCGATGACATGCTGTTCGTTAAAGGAATGCGATCCTCGCGGCTCTGCGCCGTGCAGCTCTCTGGTCCGTCGGTGGCATTCAAGCGTGCTGTCGGCACGCCGGCCATTCTGATCGGCGGGGACGAAGATCGGTTGTATCTCGGCGGCGACGAAATCATCGCTATCGATCGCAAGACGCAAAAGCTTCTGTGGGCCACGAAGGTTCCCATCGCGACCGACTACACGCGCCCCATCATGACCGCTGGTCGCCTGTATCAGTTCACGCCTCGTGGCATCTTCGAGATCGACAAACTGACCGGTGACGTCATCAAACGACATCGCGGTAGCGACCTGGACTCGCTCGGCGGAACGCTGCGGATCGAGGGCTCGACGCTGGTTAGCGTTTCGAACCTGGCCGTCACTGCTTATGCGTTGTCGGGTGAGCGCGCGGCCGCTCCCGCGGGAGCGGCAGGACAGTGATGCACTTTCGCTCTCGGATTGACACGCGCCCTGTAACAACTACGAAGGCTACGCTTCTGGCCGGTAGACACCCGCGAGGTTCCTCAATGAGACGGTTGGCTGCATTATTTTTATTTGCTGCGCTGCTGCTGTTAGCTCCCTACACGCAGTGGGTTCATGGGCAAACGATATCGGACACGGACTCCGCCGAGCACACACGTGGAATCACCGTATCGGGAAGCGGCGAAGTGCGGGCCAAACCCAACATGATTGAAGTGCAACTCCGTTCGGCGGCCAAGGCGGAATTGACCGGCGACGCCATTGTCAAATATCGCGACGCCAAGAAACGAACCCTGTCGGCCTTCACGGGTCTGAAGATCGAGAACATCGAAATCGAAGAGGAAGGTCTGTCGATCACGCCTGGTAATGCCGCCGAAATGATGCAGATGATGTGGCGCGGCATGGCCAATACGGCATCGAAAACGCAGATCGAGTTGGCCAGTACGCTGACGGTGCGTCTCAAGGGTATCGACACTCTCACCCCGGAAGAGATGACTGAAACCATTGGAAAGATCTTGGACGTCGCGCAAGATTCCGGTGCCACGGTGGGGCCATCGCAAGAGGAAGCCGCTATGGCCCGTTGGAACGGTCGCATGCAGCACGGCGGCATTGTGAAGTTCGTTCTTAACGACATCGCCGAGATTCGCGAGAAGGCCTATGCCAAAGCTGCCGAGGATGCGCGCACGCGCGCCACACGGCAGGCCAAGCTGTTTGGCGTCGAACTGGGGGACATCGTCAACGTCCAAGAAGTTTTTGTATCGGGGGACAACAACAACTCTTCGCGGCAGTTCAACCCTTGGTATTACGACGGACCGTCCGACAATAATGAGAAAGCATCGCGGATCACTTCGGATTCGCTGACCGAGATTCCGTTTCGCGTGAAGTTGCTGGTTCGTTTCGGGATTCGCCCGGCCGCAGCCAAGGCCGGCGCCGACTAAATAGACCAATCGTGCGAGTAAGGAGGCTTATCGATGACATTACTGCGCTTTGATTCGCGGGGATTTGCCCGCTTGATCGCGCGCGTACTGACACGATGCCTCCCAACGCATCAGCTTCGAACACCGGCCACCGTGGCATTGCTCAACCTGGCAATAGTTTTGGCAAGCGGTCGAGGGGCTTGTGCCGACGAAGTCCTACCCAAACATGTCAACGCGGACACGATCAAGGCAGTTCGTGCAGGGCTAGACCATTTGGCTACCACGCAAGGGAGTGACGGTGCCTGGGGAGACGCCGGGGGGCGCGCTTATCCTGTGGCCGTTTCTTCATTGGCGGGTATGGCCTTTCTGGCACATGGCAACACACCCACCCGCGGTCGCTACGCACCGCAAATACAAGCCACGATCGAATATCTGCTGAAATGTGCCCAGCCCTCGGGATTGCTCACCGGCCCGGGCCAGGATTCCGGTCAACCAATGCACGGCCACGGCTTTGCAATGATGTTTCTGTCGTGCGTATACGGCATGGAGACGAAGGAGTCTACCCGCGCGCGAATCAAGGAAGTCGTGCAGAATGCCGTCGAGCTAACGGCCAAGGGACAAAGCGGCGCCGGGGGCTGGACCTACATCCCGGGTGCCGGCGATGAAGGTTCCGTCACGGTGACTCAGGTGCAAGGACTTCGCGCTGCGCACAATGCTGGCTTCAGCGTCCCACGGGGCACGATAGAACAGGCCGTGCATTACATCGAGCGGTGCAGCACGCCCGAGGGGGGAATTTGCTACTCGCTCAGCAGTGGCGGCGGGCCCCGTTTGGCCATCTCGGCCGCGGCTGTCGCCACACTTTACAACGCCGGCGAGTACGACGCCCCTGTGGCCGAGCGTTGCCTGGAATACGTCTGGCAGAACTTCAAGGCGACCAACGGTTGGAGCAAAGGGGGCGGCCACGATTTCTATTGCCAGCTGTACGCCTCGCAAGGCTTCTACATGGCGGGGGACCAGTACTGGGACGAGTACTTCCCCGGCATGCGCGACGAGCTCTTGAAGAAGCAGGACAAAGGTGATGGTTCCTGGCCAGGAGATTTCATCGGCAAATCGTACGGAACGTCCATCGCAGTGATCATTCTCCAGCTACCTTACAAATATTTGCCTGTCTTCCAACGTTGAACGAGAGACTCCTGTGATCGACCAAGCAACCGCGACCGACGCCCAAGTCATCGACGCCGACCTCGCCGGACTGGAAAAACTGCGCACAGCGCACAAATCCTTACGCGAACAAATCGCGCGAGTCATCGTCGGCCAAGACGAAGTGATCGATCAGTTAATGATCAGCATATTTGCTCGCGGCCATTGCATGCTGGAAGGCGTGCCTGGGCTGGCCAAGACCTTGATGGTCAGCACGTTGGCCGAATGCCTATCGTTGGACTTTCACCGCATTCAATTCACGCCAGACCTGATGCCCAGCGACATTACCGGCACGGAAGTCCTGCAAGAGGACCGCTCGACCGGGGCGCGCGAGCTGCGCTACGTCCCGGGCCCGATATTCGCCAACGTCGTCCTGGCCGACGAAATCAATCGCACGCCTCCGAAGACGCAAGCAGCCTTGCTCGAGGCCATGCAAGAGCGCCATGTGTCGGCCGGCGGCCATCGGCATCATTTGCCCGACCCGTTTTTCGTGCTGGCGACTCAGAACCCTATTGAACAAGAAGGTACGTACCCCCTTCCCGAAGCGCAACTCGATCGCTTCCTGTTCAAAGTTTTCGTCGGCTATCCTTCGCCGGACGAAGAGCGAAAAATCTACCGAATGACTACGGGCGGACAGCCGCAGGCAGTGACCAAAGTGCTCGCCGGTCACGAAATACCCGAGCTGCAGTCGCTCGTGCGGCGTGTGCCGGTCTCGGACCATTGCCTGGATTATGCCATGGCGCTCGTGCGTTCGACGCGCGCTGGAGAGCCCAACGCGCCGGCCTACGCGTCAAAATGGATCGCCTGGGGCGCAGGGCCGAGGGCCGGCCAGGCACTGATCCTCACCTCCAAAGCGCGGGCCGCGCTCGAGGGCCGTTCGAGCGTCACGATCGAAGATATTCGCGCAGTCGCGCCTCCCGTACTTCGTCACCGCCTCGTGACGACCTATGCGGCGCAGGCCGAGGGACATTCGTCAGATTCAATCATCGCCAAGCTGCTGGACGACGTTCCCGTCCGGCCAGGAGTAGCAGAGGTCGATGGACAAGTCGCCCAAGTATTCCGATCCTGAAGTCCTGGCGCGGATCGCGGGGCTGACTTTGCGTGCCCAGCACGTGGTCGAAGGGACCATCTCGGGCTTGCATCGCAGTCCGTTCCACGGCTTCAACGTAGAGTTCGCCGAGTACCGGGAATACTCGCCCGGAGACGATCTGCGCCGGTTGGACTGGCGCGTGCTAGGACGCACCGATCGCTATTACGTCAAGCAATTCGAAGAGGAAAGCAACCTGCGGGCCACGCTAGTAATGGATGCTAGCGCGTCGATGCGGTACGGCTCGGGCCAACTCACCAAATTCGATTACGGAGCCACGGTGGCCGCATCGCTGGCCACGTTGCTTGTCGACCAACGCGATCCCGTCGGCCTGGCACTATTCGACAGTCAGCCCCGCAAAATCATCCCACCCGCCGCCACACAGGCACAACTGGCGCGAATCATCGGCGAATTGGAACAGTCGCAGCCCGATCGAGAGACCGAGCTAGGGCCCGTACTCGCCTCCCTCAGCGAGCAGCTCAGCGGCCGCGGTCTGATCATCATCATTTCCGATCTATTGACGGATCTGGACGCAGTCTACGACGGGCTGGCTCGGCTGCAATATCGTGGCAACGAGATCATGATACTACACGTTCTCGACGGCGACGAGATCGACCTGCCATTCAACGAGATGGTTCTGTTTCGCGACATCGAAGGGCAGGAAGAGCTGTACGCCGAGCCGTGGGCATTTCGCAAGGCCTACGGCGCGGCGATGCAGGAGTTCATCTCCGGCGTTCGCGATGCTTGCGGCAGCCGCGGCGTCGACTACCTGTTGCTTCGTACCGACGAAGAATTGGGCCGTTCACTTAGTCACTACCTACACGCCCGCGAACGTTTCCGCGGCAAGAAAAACTCCGGCCCCAAACGCTAACGCGGGCCGGCTAGTGCGTGCCAACAAGCTGGGCGAAACGCGGACATGTTCAAACCAACCCAATCACTGGTAAAGCCTGCGGCTCCAAGCCCGCACCGTTTGGTTCCAAGGCTGGCTAACGCCCCCAGCCTTTCGCACCTTCGTCCTTCGGCATTCCGCGCGCTCACGAGGGTCCCCCAGTGAGCGGAATCTCTTTTCTCAACGCGCCGCTGCTTTGGGGGTTGGCTCTCGCCACGATCCCCATCCTGATTCATTTGTTGTTTCGCAGGCGATTTCGTCGCGTCGACTGGGCCCCGATGCGCTATCTGAAACTGTCGATTCAGAAGAATCGCCGTCGGTATCGGGTCGAGCAATTGCTGCTGCTATTGCTGCGAACCGCCATAGTCCTGGCGATGTTCTTCATGCTCTCCCGCCCCGTAATGCATGCTGAAGGTCTCGCCGGTTGGCTGGCCGGGCGGAGTCGCACCAGCCAACTACTCGTTATCGACGACTCGCTCAGTATGGGCTTCCGCGACACGGGAAGGTCGGCCTTTGATCGTGCGTCCGAATTGGCTCGGGAGCTCGTCAATCATGTCGGCCCGCAAGACCGGTTTACGCTGGTCGTCGCTTCGCGGCCGCAACAGCCGGTGCTGCGCGAGGTCGAGGTGCAAAACGCCAACGAAATTCAACAATTAATCGCCGATCAGCCAATTTCCGACTCGTTTGTCGCTTGGAAGTCTGTGTTGGAAGCCGTCGACGAGCTTGTCAATTCGGGCACCTTTCCGATTCGCGAAGTGACACTGATTACGGACCTGCGGCGTGCTGGTTGGAATGACGAAGTCGCCCAGTTGGGGGACCATTGGGCAGATTCCCAGGTGCGACTGCGCATTTTCGACGTGGGGAGCGAGCAAACAGAGAACGTCGCGCTGGCCGAGCTGCGGCAGGTCGATCGTGTATCACTGGCGGGTGCCCCGGCTCTTTATGAAGCAGTGATTCGCAATCAAACGTCTCAGGATCTCAGCGGCGTTGAAGCCTCGCTCTCGGTCGACGGAAAGCCGACGTTGGTTCGCCTTCCCACGATCATCCCGGGTGGTACAGCTCAAATGCCGTTGCTGGCGACATTGCAAGAATCAGGCCTGCATCATCTGTCGTTCAAATTGCCCCAAGACGATTTTGCAGGCGATGACGAGCGATTCACGATCACAAAGACGCAAGCCCGTTTGCGAATCGTATTGGTCGACGGTGAGCCATCAAGCGAGCCGTTGGCGGGTGAGGTGGATTTTCTGGCCCTGGCCATGTCGCTAGGGGTTGGCGACGCCGACGCGTTCCAGGTCGAAATAGTTACGGATGCGGATCTGACATCTGTTCTTGCCGCGGCCCCTGATCTGCTGGTTTTGGGCAACGTTGTCAGTCTCTCGGCTGCTCAGGCCGACGAATTAGAGCGTCAGGTCCGTGCCGGAATGGGCCTGATGGTGTTCGTGGGGGATCAGGTGGATTCGAGCAACTATAACCAATTGCTATATAAGTCGGGCGCGGGCCTGCTCCCGGCAGCACTCGATCTGCCTATTGATGAAGAACTCAGCGGGCTGATTGTCGAACCAGCGATCGACGGTCCGCTAACTGCACTATTGCAACTAAGGCCGGCAGTTCTGGAACGAATCCGTATCCGCAAGTGGTATCAGCTGTCTGCGACCGAGCAAACAGATGCGCGCGTGCTGGCTCGTTGGAACAATGCCGGCACAGCGCCCGCGGTGCTGGAAAAGAAATTTGGCGCCGGTAGCGTCTTGTTGTGGACTGTATCGGCCGATCGTCAGTGGAGCGACTGGCCAACGGACCCCAGCTACGTGCTGGCGATGCGCGAAGCCGCGGCGGGTATCGCCCGCACTGACGCCGGATTGCGTCAACTCACAGCCGGCGAGACGCTGCGGTATCCGTTGGCCAAACGAGACGTGGCGACCGCGCCCACGGTCGAGATACCGCACGGTACGGCGCCAGAGCCTTTGGCCATCGACATCGACCGCAGCGATCCGGCAGCTGGCGAACGACAGGTGTTGACCTATACCGACACGCGGCGAGCGGGCCTTTACCGCCTCAATTGGAAGGATGCCAAGGGACAGGCACAAACCGAGTTGATTGCGGTCAATCCCGACGCGCGCGAGAGTGAGCTGGAACGTATTCCAGCCGATCAGTTGCGCGCGTCTTGGGGGCGGCTGCAACCCGAGATAATTGTCGGCAAATCTGGTGGCGACAGTCCGATCGCCGTGCGCGGCAGGGAAATATGGCGGTCGTTGGCCTCCGGGTTGCTCGCCATGCTGTTGGTCGAGACGTGTTTTGCCACCTGGTGTGGTCGACAACGCTGACTCTTGAGCTGTGTGTTTCGTGTATCGCGAAATGGAAAGCGTATGAGCAAGTTTCTCGCCTGGCTGCTGGGAATGGAAGCGACTCCCGAGTCGCTCGCCGGCGGTCGGTGGTCGCTCGAACTGCAATCGCTGCCCGAAGGGGGCTGGGCGGTGCTCGCGCTTGCTACTGCGATCGGAGGCGTCGCGGGAATCTGGTGGCTCTACCGCATCGAGGGACGCTCGCTCGGCATTCGACGACGGTTGATCCTAGCCGCGCTGCGCGGACTGGTGCTTGCGGGTGTGGTACTGATGCTCTTGGAAGCCGTGCTCGTCATTACGCAACAAGAATTCGTCGATTCGCATCTGTCCCTACTGGTCGACAAATCGGAAAGCATGTCGCTCACGGATCCCTATACCAATGAGGATCTCGCTCGCCAAACCGCGCGCAGCGTCGAATTGGTTTCGTCTGAAGGCCAGGCTGATGTGACGGCACTCCGCCAGCGTAGCCGCATCGACCTGGCGGCCCGGTCGATTGACAAGTTGGCCGAGCCGCTTGCCAACGGTCGCGCGCTATCGATGTACAGCTTTTCGTCGAGCCTCGAGCCCCTTGATCCGGGAGTTGCCACGCTGGCCGAAGCACTTAAGCCCACCGGCAGGGTAACCGGCATCGGCGACGCGTTGAAGAACGCCTTGGCTTTGCACAGGGGGCATCCCCTGGCGGGCCTGTTGCTGCTCAGCGATGGCCGTTCCAACACAGGGGATGATCCGCGCAAAATCGCGGAACAGGCAGGCAAGCTGGGCGTGCCCATCAACGTTCTGGCCATTGGCACCGAGGAACCTCCTCGCAACGCGCGGCTGGTTGAAATAGCCGTCAGTCCGGTCGTCTTTGTGCGCGATCCGGCCGAGATCGGCGTCTTGGTCGAAGCGCATGGGCTGCAAGGCGCCACCGGCATTGTCACACTCGAGCAACGCACCGAAGGAGGCGCGTGGACCGAAGTGCGCAGTGAGGAAATCACGCTGGGAGAAACGGGCACCGTCGAGCGCGTGCCATTCCGTTTTACTCCGGAACAGGCCGGCCAGTACGATTTTCGTGCCCGTATCGCAGATGTCGGGCCGGAATTGAGCGACACCGACAACGAAGCGATCGCCACGGTAAAGGTGATTCGTCAGAAGATTCGCGTCTTGCTGATTGCCAGCGAACCTTCGCCCGAGGTGCAGTTCTTGCGCAACGCGCTATTGCGCGATAAAGGTCTGGAATTCGCCTCCTGGTTGCAAAGCGCTGGCGACGGCTATGAACATATTGGCCATCGCCCCATTCGCCGGCTGCCAGCAACTCAGCAAGAGCTGAATCAGTACGACGTGCTGCTGCTGGTCGATCCCGACCTGCGACAACTCGATGCCGCCTGGCCCGAGATGCTGACCAAGTTCGTCGGCGATGCCGGGGGCGGCCTGATCTATGTTGCCGGCGAGCTGAATTCGCAGAAGCTTCTCAACGCCAGCAGCACGCCTAGTGACAGTGCCGGTCGGGTGGTCGACGCGTCATGGCTGAGCATCCTGCCCGTCGTACGTGACGCCGGTCTGTATCAGTCCGAGGCCGACGTACGGCTTAGCTCGCTAAATACTTACTCGTTGGAATTGACCAAGGAGGGAGGCGCGGATCAGATCTTCCGCTTCGCCAACGATTCGAATCAGAATCGTGAAGTTCTGGCCAGCCTGCCCGGCATGTATTGGCATTTTCCCGTAACCAGAGCCAAGCCCGGGGCGACGGTGCTCGCGCACCATGGCGATCCGCGGATGCGGAACTCGTTCGGACGGCACGTGCTCATGGCCACGCATCTGTATGGCCCCGGCCGGACCGCGTTTCTCGGGTTCGATAGTACGTATCGCTGGCGATATTTGCACGAAGAATACTTCGACGGCTTCTGGGCACGCCTTATTGATCGTGTTGGGCGCAGCAAGGTTTTAGGAGGACGCTACCCGTTTACTTTGGCTACCGACAAGAGCGCCTATCGCGTCGGCGACCGTGTCGTGGTGCGTGCCGAATTGGTGGGTAGCGCCGACGAAATCTCGGGCATCACGCAATTGCGCGGCGAAGTCGAGCACGCAGGCGAGGCCCCCTCGCCGCTCGATCTGGAACAATTACCCGAATCGTCCAATGTGCTCGAGGCCAGCTTTGTGGCCGAAGATGCCGGAGCTTACATGCTGAAAGTATTGCCCGCGACTTCAGGCGAAGCGACCACGGAACTTCGCCCGGCGACATTGGCATTTCGGGTCGAGCCTCCGCAACAAGAATTTGACCAGCCGACGCTCGATCGTGCCTTGCTCGAGGACATTGCCAGCGCCTCAGGCGGACAGATGTTTACACTCGCAAACCTATCGGATATTCCAGAAGCCTTTCAGGTAAAGCGCGTGCAGCGGTTGTCGGAGTACCGCAGCGAGGTGTGGGACGCACCGATCCTGTTTGGCGGGATTATGGTGTGCCTGGTCGCGGAATGGGTTTTGCGAAAATATTACCGAATGGCGTAGCGCAAGTAATAAACGATGTCCACCACGCTCGAACCCGATGTCATTCGCCGCGCTGTTTTGCCGCACGGCGCCCTCGTGCGCCGGCAACTGGCCGCGGTGCGCCGCCAGTTGCGCCGGCATCTAGTCTGCGAGGGCGTCGCTTGGGTGATTGGTGTCGCTGCGCTGTTGATCGTGGTGAGCTTCATCGTCGACCGTTGGTTGCGCTTAGAACCGGGTGCGCGGTTGGCGTTATTACCGATGGGCATAGGTCTGTTGGTGGCGACGATCTATTTTCGCCTGGTCCGTCCGCTTCAATTACCTTTCGCGGATCTCGACCTGGCGGTGATCGTCGACCGCCATTTGCCTGGCGTTGGCCAACGAGTGGCCAATGTGCTCCAGTTGCCGACGTTGCTCGACGCCGATCCGGCGGCCTCACCGTCCATGATCCGAGCGGCAGTTTTGCAGCAATCGCGCGAGCTGGGCCAGCTGGATCTGCGAGCTCCGTTCAATGGCGATCGCTTTCGCCTGCTAAGCGCTGCGATCTTGATTCCGACTTTGATTCTTGTGTGCGCCGCCATGCTGTGGCCCAACACAGCCACTATCTGGGCCAAACGCTGGATGCTAGGCTCGCCACAACGCTGGCCACAACACACTTACATTACCGTCGTAGGGCTGGATGATCAGAATCGACTTCACGTGCCGCGCGGTGAGTCGATTGTCTTGGAAGTCGAAAGCCGTCCGCGGTTCGCGCCGCGCGCCGAGGGTTGGACTCTCCCCAGTCGAGGCACGGGGCTCACGGTTTGGCATCCGTCGGAACCTCGCAGCGAAATTCCCGACGAGGTGCGCATTCGTTTTCGACAAAATGGCTCGCTGAAGCAGGGGGTCATGACGCAATTCACGAACACCCGTTTTCGCTATGAGCTGCCGCCCGTCGAAGAACCGGTCAAATTCTCGCTCACCGGCGGAGATGACTGGCTTGGCCCAATCATCGTCGAGCCGCTCGATCGGCCGGGCATCAAAGACTTGCAACTGGTCTCGCAAGCGCCCGGCCGCAGCGAGCAGGACACCCATACGTTTGCCAGTCAGGACTCTCAGCTATTATTTCTGCCAGGAACTAAACTCGAGTTGCTCCTGACCAGCGATCTGCCCTTGGAGAGTGCCTCGCTCGTGAGTAGCGTCGGCGAGGTGCCTTCGTTCGAGCGAAATGATGATACGCATTACGTCGCCCGCTGGGAGATGAGCGAATCGCAAACGTTCGAGATCAAATTGGTCGATGCCCAGGCAAACCTGGCCTCGAAGCCGTATTTTATCTCGCTTAATCTGCTGCAGGATCGCGTGCCACGCGTCACGATCCGCTCGACGGGCGTTGGTCGGCGCATCACACCGTTGGCCACGATTCCGATTTCGCTGAAAGCCATCGATGACTTTGGCCTCACGGCCGCCAAGATCGAGATCGAACAGACAGTGGTCAAGGAAGAGAAGCCAGAAGCAGAATTGCATGAGGTGGCCGTGACACTTCCGAACGCCAGCCCCACGGAGGCGCCGCGAGAGATGGACGCGGATCAGCGGGTTTCGCTCAAGGAGTATCCGATCGCTCCTGGGAACACCATCCGATTGCGTGGAACGGCCAACGACAATCGCGCGCAGGGAACGCAGGTGGGCCAATCGCGCTGGTTGACATTTCAGGTCGTGACGCCGGAAGAGCTGTTTTACGAGATCCTGATGGTGCAACGGGCACAGCGTGAAAAGTTCCGCGCAGCGCTCGAAACCGAGAAAACCTTGTCGTTGGCATTCGAATCGGCCATCGAGTCAGAGGAATTGAGCGGTCTCAATCGCACGCATCAGGTCGCGACAAGGCAAGTATCTCAGATCGCCAATCGTCTCGACGCCACCTTGCAAGAGATGTCGCTCAACGATCTGGGAAGCACGCAGGCGCGCGAAATCCTGGCTTCGGGCATTATCACCCCGATGAGAGAATTGCAGCGTACGCCAATGGCCAGTCTGCGAGGGCTACTCGATCAGCTAGCGGCCGAGCCCAACCGATCGAGCGAGCTCGTTCCGAAAGCCACCGCCGTGTCCAAGGAAGTTGTCGACTCAATGTCCCGAATTCTGGACCGGATGGCACAATGGGAAAGCTTCGTCGACGTGCTGAATCAGGTTCGCCAGGTCATTCAGATGCAGAACCAGGTGCTCGATTCGACGCAAAAAACCAAAACAGAGCGCGTTAACTCCCTTTTTGATGAGTAATAAATAGGGGCGGCAAACCAGGATTCCAGATTTTATTGACAGCCGCCCGCAAACCACCTAGAAGTGAGGGTGGCATTCACCTCAGCAGAGCGGTTCTTGAGAGGGCATGATGAATCGTCTCCCGCCAAATTCTGCACCGATCGCGGCCAGTTCGTGCGACCGCAAAATCTGCGCGATGCTCCTTGTGGGTTTAGCCCTGGCCGTTTTAGCACAAGCACCGCAAATGGCGCGCGGGCAAGGCAATCTCGTTCTTACCATCGACCCGGCACCAGTTGGCGCGGACAAGGCTACGGCCAAAGAGGCCGCCGCCAAAGGTGACGGCAAGAAAGATACCAAGATCGGCGATGCCGACGCCGCGGCCAAGGTCAACGAAGGCGAAGTGTTGGGCTTTCGCCAGTCGGAAGTCGCATCCCAGATGGGCGAGCTTGAGGAGCGAATGTTTCGTCTCGCCGAGGCCATCAGGCAGCTTGAACCGGAGAACTCGTCGCGTTTGATGTTGGGACTTAAATTCGCGCGCGAGGAGCTGATCCTGCACCAGATGAAGGATACCCAGGCGCTGCTTGACAAACTGAATCTGGGCGAAGCCGCGGTCGAGCAAAAGCATCTGTTGTCGAAGCTGCAGCGCCTGCACGACATGCTCCTATCAGCCGACCTGGACCTGCAGATGCGCCTGGAACGACTCCGCGAGCTGCGTGAGATCCTCCGCCGGCTGGAGAAAACCGTCAGAGAGGAAAAGCGCGAACAACAACAATCACTCGAAGTCGCAGTACTTGAAAAGGACATTGAACAGCTTCAGGCACGCCAGGTCACTCTCGTAGCACTAATCAAGCGTCAGAAGGGTCATATCGAAACGGCCAAAAAGCTCGTACCAGGAGAACCAGCCAAGGTCGATTCGCCCGCCGAGAAGCCGGCGGCCATTGAGTCCAATGCTGATCAGCCGGCTGCAGTCGAGAATGCGGCCGTCGGTAAGGACATTGGCGAAAAGACACAAAACGAAAAAAACAAATCCCATGTGGAGCTAGCTGCCGATCAGGGCCGTACTCGCCTGGACGCTGAGAAGCTGTCGGATGTCAACGCCCAGCAGGACGTCAAGCTTTCGCACGTCGACGAGGCAGTGAAAGCGATGGCAGCGGCGGAGAAATCCTTTGGCGCTAATGCTCTCGATGAGGCGGCGGCGCATCAGCAAAAGGCATTGGAATCGCTCGAAAGCCAGCTCAAAGACTTGTCCAACGAACTGTCGGCCAAAGAATCGGCACTAACCGCCGACAAATTTGCCGCTCTACAAAAAGACCAAGCCGGTAACCGTGAGCAGACCGACGCCATTACCGATCTGGTGCGCAAGCTGGGTGATTCAGGAGCCGCGGCTCTCGGCAGCCTACAGGCCGCCACGGGCAGTATGACGGGCGCCGAAAAGGATTTGGATATGCGTCATGCCGAGCCGGCTAGCGGCGAACAAGCCAGCGCAGTCGAGTCGTTGAATAAAGCGCGAGCGCAATTGGACGCCGAATTGGAAAAACTTCTTGACCGACTGCGCGCCGACGTGAAACGACGCGTGGTCGAAGATCTCAGCCTCATGCTCGAGAAGCAAATTGCCGTCCGCGAATCCACCGTCGTGCTGGGCGCCCGCGTGCAAGGGGGCGGGCGGCAGGTCTTGGCCTCGATCATCGCTCTGTCGTCCTCGGAAAATCGGATCGTCAACGTTGCCGACGAGTTGCTAGCCCTGGTCGAAGAGACGGAATTTGGAATTGCCTTGCCAGCCGCCTTGACAATGATTCGCGATGCGATGGTGACCGTTAAGGATTCGCTCACCGCGGCCGACGCCGGAGAGCCCGTGGTGGCGCACGAGCGCGAGATTGAGGATGACCTGAAGGATTTACTGCTGGCCATGCGGAAAATGCCCTCGTCGAAAAACGCGCAGGATGCGGCCGACGCAAATCGGACCCGCGAGCGCGAACTTAATCGACTGATCGCGGAACTGAAGATGATTCGACTGGTCCAAGTTCGCGTTAATCGTACGACCACTCAGACCGACGAGCGACGCGCGGCTGAGTTGCAAGCCCTCAACGCCGAACTGCGCCGGCAAATAGAGAACGTCGCCAACCAGCAAGATGACGTCCGCGAAGTGACCGAGCGATTGTTTTCCGAACGGGGCGGTGAGATTCTTCAATAACTTATGCCAGGTCAATTATGATTAAACGATACTTCGTGCTGCCCGCGATATTAGTAATCATTGCCGCTATGCCGGTTGTTGCCCAGGAACAAGAAGGCGCCAACGAATCGGCGACAAAGGTTGTGGACAAGATGCATTCCGCCGTGGGCCAATTGAAGAAGCTAAACACCGGCACGCCTACGCAGAAAACCCAAAAAGAGATTATCGAGAATCTCGACGGTTTGATTACCATTTTGGAGAAAGAGGCCGACGGAGCTTCGGGCATGAAAGACCCGAATGCACGCAGGCCTATGACCGATTCGAGGATTGGCAAGGGGCCCGGCGGCATGGGCGATCTCCTCGCCGCTCGCAAAGAGGGTAAGGATTGGGGCGAGCTTCCGCCCCACGAGCGCGATAGAATTCTGCAATCTATGACTGAAGGGTTTCCACCTCACTACCAACGCATTTTGGAACGCTACTATAAGCGACTCGCGCAAGAGACGCCTGTGGCCAGTGACAAGGAAGAGACGGATGCCACCAAGGCCGCTGCAACCGACGACAAGGCCACCGCACCTCCAGCAGATACCCAGCCGGCGATCAAGCCGGTTGCCAGCAGCGAGAAAAAGTAATGCCTGCCGTGCGCGCTTTGTTGTTGGGAATTGCTCTGAGTACGGCTGCGCACGCTGACGAGGCCAAGCCGGCGCCTCCAACGCCGCGCGCTACCACGATACATGAAGAGCAGGTCAGCGCCGCGACCGAAGGAATCACCGACGGTAAATTGATTCTCAAAACCGAGCCGCCACGGCAGCTTCCGCTCGACGAACTTTCGCGTGTCGACTTCGGCAACATGCCCACGCTCACCGCGCGATGGCTCGGGCAAGACAACCGCGACGTCGCACAGGCCAAGCCTGTCGATGGTCCAAGCGGCATTCAGGATCTGCACGTGCAAATCACTGGGTTGATTCGCAATCGACCGATCAAGCAGATCATTCTTAGCCAGGGGTTTTACTTGTGGAAATCCGACACCGGCAAAACGAAGAATTGGAAACTGGTCGTCGACCACACGCCCGGATCAGGCACCGCCGATTTGTACGCTGAGCCGCTCAAAGCAGATCGCAAGGACGCGGATTTTCACGTAACGGTCATCTATAGCGAAGGGGACAAGGCCCTCGCTCCGGTCAAGGCAACGACGTCGACCGACAATACTTTGAAGGTTGTCGCCAACGAAGGACAGCCGCCAGTTCCCGTCGCCGCCGGTACTCAGGCGGTGGTGGTTCATTTTGAAGACGGCAGCGAGCTGAGCGGGCAACTCGAAGGTCTTGGTAAAGAGGCTCTCCGCCTGAAAACCGTCAATGACGCTACGTTGGATATTCCCCTCTTGCTGCTGCGCGGCGTATGGTTCGAATCTGCTGGCGGTGCCAAGGCTAAGACAGAATTCACGGCGCGTCTCAAGAAGCCGGCCGCCGAGGACACGGCGTTCGTCCGCTCGCAGGATCAATCCGTAACCGACATCGCAGGCGAGGCGCAAGAGGTTCGCGATCAGAAACTTCGATTTGCCTATCAAGGTGAATCACGTTCGATCAACATCGCGCGGCTCGTAGCCCTGGTCTTCGCAGCCCATCCGCCATCAGCCCCGGTTGATCGCCCCTATCAGATTGTTCAGTTGGCGAGCGGTGATCGGATCGCAGGAGTCTGGTCTGGCCTGACCGATGGCGTATTGGAATGGCAGCTTCCTTGGGGAGAGAAGCTGCCGCTACCCGTGGCCACGGTCTCGTCGGTAGATTTTCGCAATGGCAAGCTTACTTACGTCTCGGATCTTGAACCTGCGTCGATCGAGGAAGTAGCCTATTTCGACCGTGCCATGCCACACCGCCGCGACCGCAACCTTTCTGGCGAACCACTGAAGCTGAAGGGGGCCGAGTATCGCAAGGGAATCGCGGTTCACTCGCGCACCGTGCTGACGTACGCGATCGACGGCAAGTACGCCACGTTCAAAACAGTGGTTGGCTTCGATGAATCCGCGCCCAAGCGTGGACGCGTTGCCTGTCGCGTACTGGGCGACGATCGCGAGCTGTTCGTCGAAAAGGACCTCCGCGCCGACCAGGATCCCAAACCTCTGGAGTTGGACGTCAAAGGAATAGCGCAACTGACGCTCGAAATCGACTTCGGCGAAGAAGAGAATATCTGCGACCGCGTAATCTGGGCCAGTGCGCGACTGTATCGCGAATGATTGTGCAAAGCGTAACGCCCATTCCGTTTTGTCGCACGTTGGTCCAGCAAAACGAATCGACAATCGCACTCAGACAGCAACCTTGAGGCGCATGTGAGGCAAATCCGTACGATTCTGAGCTCGGCACTTTGGACGGCGGCCATGGCCCTTGCCGCGGCCTGTTGGCTGGCTGCCAGCGCACGCGCCGCCGACCCAATAGCGATCGAGGTCCATGAATGGTCTCTGTGGATCGTTGATCCCACGCTCAGTCAAACTAACGCGAAGGATCATTATCCCAATAATCTGCCTGTGTTTGTTGAGAGCACACGTAGCCGGCTCTCGGGACGCGCGGAGAATCGGCCGTCGCCGATGGGGATGATTACCTTTTACGGCGAGCCTGCCAAAGATGTAGAAGTCGAATTGCAACTTGCTTCGTCGAGCCGCTTCTATTCCCACTGGCCGCCGGCGGAGACAAAATCCAAGCGAGCGCGCTGGCTCGATCTGGTACTTTCCGCGGCCGCCGATGCCGACGGACTGATGGGTACTCCCGAGGAGGGGCATTGGTTCGTCCCCGCGCGGTCGCTGGACGGGGCGTTGTTCCTTCGTCACGGAGCGCGCACCGAACGGTTTCTCTACTACGACGTTGAGACATCCTGGGCCCCGCAAATAAAGCTCACCAAGGGTCCAGATCGCTATCAGATCGAGAATCTCGACAAGAATCCGGCCGACGATATTTTTGTCATCCTGCCAGTGGGGGAATCTCGCCGCGTTGGGCGGCTAAAGCATTTGCCCGGCAAGCAAACCACGGTTCCCGAAAAAGGAAAGGCCGCCAAGGACGACAGCAAACCGAAGGAACCACAAGTGGCCGCCGCCCAGCCTGCCGCTAACGGGATCGTCTTCGCTCCAGTTGTCGCAGAAAAGGTCGAGGAAAAACCCAAAGACGACAAGCCGGCCGAGGAGAAACGCGCGGAAAAAACGCCGGAGAAAAAAGAGAATGGCGCCGAAGGAGCGAAGGATGCCGCGCCCGTCGACACCAAGCCGCCCGAGTGGATTGCCGAGATCGAAATGTCTCCACCGTTCGCCCCGGACGACGAGGCATTTTTAGCCGACACCCGCACGGCCCTGCACAAGGGACTTGTCGACGCGGGCTTAAAGCCAAGCGAGGCGGACCTGCTATTATCGATTTACGCTGATCAGATCTTCAAGGCCAAGGAGATGGTCGTGCTGTTCCGCCTACCAGGCGCCGCGCTCGACGAGCAGTTTCCGTTGGTCACATATCCTGACGCCAAGCGAATTATCCGCGTACCTCTCATACTCATGCGCAATGCCGATCCTCAGTTGCAAGGGGGTCTTAAGGATTTCGTCGCGCGCCTAGGGGACAACAATTACGAAGAGCGTGAAAAGGCCGAGAAGGGATTGAAGGACTCTGGCCGTTTAGCCGTGCCGCTCTTGAAGGAAGCCCTGAAGAACGGCGACCCCGAAGTAGTGATTCGTGCCGAGCGTTTGTTGCTCGCACAAAACGAATCGATCGACGCTAGTTCGGCTGTCCTGCCCGTGCCGAAGGAGGATAAGAAGGAGGAAGGCAAGGATACCAAGAACGCCGATAAAAAAAGATCCTGAGAAGGACAAGGACACTGACAAGAAAGACGGCGCTGTTGCCGAGGCCCAAGCGGCCGAGGACGAGTCGTAGGGACCCGCAACATGCGAGCGTTGCATATATGCACAATTGGCCTCGCCATACTTCATGACCGAGGCGGTCGCCCACAATTCGCCACAGAATCAGGAAAGCTATGGCTCTTCGGTCGTCCCCTTCGCGACCGTTATGACACCGAATCGCTTGCACCTTCGGTGCTGAGTTCATTTTCTGACGATTCGTCATCCACCACGGTGGGGACGCCGGCTGCGTCGGGGGCCACCGCCGGCAGGCCGAACTTCTCGGAACCCGCGTCAACGAAGACTTCGTCGGTTTCCGTGCCATCGACCTCGTACCGCAACAGAAAGTACGTGATCGTGGCGGCGCTGAAAAAGAACGTATAGGCGAAGCCTGCCACGACCGCCTGCACCAGACCCAACCAGAAGCCGCGGATCTGCCCCGCGGTCGTCGCAACATCGAACACCTCAGCACCCGATCCCCAACTCACGCTCCAGGCAGTCATATAGATGACCGTTGCGGCAAAGTATTGCACAAATAGCCAGCCGAGTGCGCCCAGCAAACATGCCAGCGTGATAAACCAAAGATAGTGCAACGGTCGTTGATAGACATAGGAATACGATCTCGATAGTGCATCAAAGCTGTCGGTTCCTTCAGCGCTGAT
>DASXEJ010000315.1 GCA_036490175.1 Pirellulales bacterium
CCCGTCCACAAGCGATAGAACTGCCGGATGATGGTCTGGCTCGGCGTCTCGCTGCTATGCACTTCGCGGACGCGGAAATTGTCGAGCAAGTCGGTATCGTCGGTCGCCGGTATGCGTTCTTGTCCGGGCCGGTCCAAGAGCAGCGGGCCTGGCACAATGCGAAGCTGCATCGAATTATCCTTTGCATGACCCCACTGCACAGAGCGGATCACGAGATTGTCTTGCAGCCGCTTCAATGCGGGGTCGAGTTTTTCGCGGGCTTTCGACACGTATCGTTCGACGCGGATCGGCAAGAATTGGGCGAGGTTCGCATAGTTGATCGTCAGAACCGGGTGGCGACCCGCAAAGTTGAACAACAAGAATTCGTAGAGCCGGCTGGCGATTGGACTCGCCTCATTAAGTGCTCGCCAAAGATGGTAGTCGATGGGTGCAACGTAGAACGCGTTTAGATTCGCCAAGTACCAGTCGGCGAACCAGACGTAATTGCGATCAGCAATCCCGCCGTCCGGAAGCTGATCGTTTAAGAACACGAAGTCGGAGTACAGGTGGTATCCGCGTTCGCGGGAGGGAAGATGTTGGCGGTCGGGGCCGGACTTCAACGCATACTCGGTCGTAATGACCACGCCGTGGATGCTGCGGATCGCTTCCTTGAGACGACCGATCTTCTCTCCGCCGTGGGCACTTTGAATTCGCCGGGCGAGGTCTCGCCAGGTGAAGCCGATCGGATTGGTAAACGGATAGCCTTGCTCGTAGATAATGCTGAGCAATGCGAAGTGGACCTTGCGGGCCAAGGGACCTGGATACACGAATCGAGTGTTGCGAGAGACGGTCAGCGAAAAGCCGTGCTCCTGGGTGCCGTCTCGCTTCACGCCGACGCACTGGATTTCGTCGACGTTTTTGAGCCCCTTGGTGCTGAGCGAAAAAATCGGGAAGCGAAGAAGATTCGTCTCGGCCTTGATGAATTGGCCGGGCGGGTTGGTCGGGAGTGGCGACGCAGTAATCCCCTGCTCCGTGGGGTCGGGTGCAGGTGGATTCGCGGCCGACAATGTGGCGAGATTTTCGGGGGACACGTACTAGAGGCGATTCGCCTCCGATTGTCCCGCTACTCGGTGGTAGATGGCAAGCGAAGATAGTTGTTCAACCGGCAGGCGTTTCCGGGTGCTTTATCGGGTGCGTTATTTCCCATAAATCCTGAAAACGGATGGAAATTCTGGACGCGGCTCTTAGCTAGATTTGCCGGAAAAACACGGTAAAATACGAGTGAGGCTGTTGGGACTCGAACCCAAGACCTACGGATTAAAAGTCCGTTGCTCTACCGACTGAGCTACAGCCTCTTCGAAAATGCGGGACAATGACATACGATGGCCACGCGGTGTCGCCGAATAGGACGACATACCCCAAGTGCCGCGCTCGCAGCATTACCCCCCGAAGATTGTACCGCATGAGGGTTTGGCGTCGAGGCACCCCGGGGCGGATCGAATTGGCCCGGTCGCGGGCTTGCGCTTCGCAAAGTCGTGGCCCTGTGCACTGCCCGTCAAGCGCGTCGAAGCTGCACTGCCAGATGCCGTGTTACCGTGGGGATTGGGCGCGCGATCGCACGCGCTTTCCGCAGAAGGAATTGAGGCTCGCCACAAACGGCCGCTTGCGCATGGTTTGCCAGTGCCTCAAGGACGCGTTTCGTCCGCCCGGAATCGTTGCAGCCAGGCGCCGATTTGCTCGGCCATTTCCTGTTGGCCGTCTTCTTCGGCCACGCTGATGGCTTGTTCGGCGGCCCGGATGGCGTCTTCGCGACGGCCTGTTTGAACATAGGCATCGACGAGATTGATGTACGTGCCGGCCTCGGGGTCCAGACGGGCTCCCTCTTCCAAGTGGAGGATGGCCTCGTCGATACGGCCGGCGCTCGCTAGCAATGCGCCGAGATTGCAATGCGCCTGGGCGAATGAGGGTTTGATGCGCACCGCCTCTTCGTATTGATCCATGGCGGCTTGCAACAGCCCTGCCTCTTGCAGCAAAAGCCCCAGGTTGTAGCGGGCGGCCACATACTGAGGACGCAATTGCACGGCTTTTTTATAGTGCCCCATTGCTTCGCGCGGACGGCCCAACTGCTCGCACGCCAGCCCCAGGCTGTATTCCAGCTTGTGTTCTTCCTGGTTCAACTTGTAGTTCAGCAGGGGCGAGTCCGAGAACAAATGCGCGGCGTGATCGAACGATTGCATCGCGTCTTCGATATCGCCGACCTTGGCCTGCTCGATACCCAGGTTGATGAGAATCGAGACATCGTCCGGTTGATTTTTGATCGTGTCCTGCAACAACCCGACGGCGTTGTTGTAGGCGCTCAGCCGGTGGATGCCCACCATCGTGAAAACGATCGTCAAGGCAGTCGTGCCAACGATCCAAATCGCAAGCGGCCCACGGCTAATGGCCTCGTGGTTGGTGCCGGACGGCGTGTTGCGGGCAGAAGGCCGGAAGATTCTTTGCAGAACTGTATAGAAGCCGACGATCACCAGCGGCACGAGCATCGCCAGCGAGACATACATGCGTCGCTCGGCGACGATTTCGGGCACGCAGGGAATCAACAGCGTGGGCGATAACGCGGCGATCATGCTCAGCGCGACGAATCCCACGCCGCTGCGTCGCCAGACGAGGATCAGTGTGGCGATAATTAGCAGCGCGACCGGCACTACCCAGGGCCAAGCGTCGGCAAATGTCTCGATATAGGGCATCTCATAGTGCAGTACCAGCGGCCAAGGCCAGAAACTGAGCTTCAGATACAGCAGTAGCACCTTCGCCTGCGTAAACCACCAAACGTATCCAGGCAGGCCCAGATGAAAGCCCGCCGCCGGCGTGCGCGGCCCGTTGCTGTTGATGACGATCATCGGCAGCCAGCAGAGAACAAGCCCGACGTACAATGGCCAGGATTTACGCAGCGCGTGGCGAAAGGTTCCGGCAATGAAGGTGCGCTCGTAGAGCAGCGCCACGGCGGGCACGGACGCGATGACTTCTTTGCTGAGCGCGCCTGCCAGCGCGGCCAGCGTGGCCAAAACGAGCCAAATGACGCGCGTCGACCGGCTGGCGCCCGTCCAATAGCGAATGCAGGCGTAGAGAGTTGCCAGGTAGAAAAGCCCCATCAGCGCTTCGGTCCGTTGCGTGATGTAGGCCACGCTCTCGGTATTGAGCGGATGGACGGCCCACACCAGAGCCGACCCGAATGCCAGCAGACCGGCCACGTGCGCGAAGCGACCCGCGAAATATTCCAGCAGCAAGGTGCGCCGCACCACCGCCCATAGCACCAGCGCCGCGAGCACGTGAATGCACGTATTCACGATGTGATAGCCAGCGGTGTCGAGGCGGCCGAAATGGTAATTGATGGCAAACGTCAGGTTCGTTAGCGGTCGTGCCGAGACAGGAGTTTCGGGCGACGGATTCAAGGGAGTTTCTTCGCCCGAAAAGCTGATGACGGGCCAGAGCTTCAGAATCGATGGATTGACGTCCAGCGTGGCGTAGTCGTCGCAGATAAGCGGCGCGTGGACGATGCCGCCATATTCCAACCACACGACGGCCGTTAATAGCAGAGTGCCGGCCAACATGGCCGCCCAGGCCGGCAAGGGAAACACGCCGCGCAACGACGACGGACGCGAAATGGCTGCCGATCGGGAGGCGGAATGTTCGAGATTACTCATAGAAATGCCGTCGACGATCTCGGTCGGAAATGCGCCTTATGACGTGCATAAGCGTGAAAGGCGCACAATCTTAGGCCAAAATCCGCCCCGGCCCCTTCCAGGCAAGCCATTCTGGGCTGAATTGGCCCCTACCCTATCCTTATACACGGGGCTGGTCGGAACTTCGATGCGACGGCGCGACGGCCGGTGCCGCAAAACAGGTGGCGGTCAGTGGTGGTCCGTTGTCGCGGGGCGGCAACAAGTGAACTCGGCTCGTTGCGCGACAAGACTCAATGTCACCTAGAAATATGATAGTGTGAGCGGAGCGGCCGATCAGGCTGCCGCACTCGATTGTCGCAGGAGCCGGAGGACCATCGATGGCGGAGATTGCCGGCGCGGCGGTAACTGTCGAGGAGAGTCATTCCATGCAAGTCGCGGTGATTGGCGCCGGCCCTGCCGGCCTGACGGCCGCGCTTAGGTTGAGCCAGGGAGGCGCCCAGGTCAACGTCTTTGAAGCCGCCGATCGCGTCGGTGGGCTGGCACAATCGTTCGACCTGTGGGGACAGCGCGTCGATCTGGGGCCGCATCGATTTTTCAGCACCGATGCGCGCGTCAATCGGTTATGGTTGGAGGTCGTGGGCCGAGAGTACCGCATGGTGGATCGTTTGACGCGGATCTATTACCAAGGCCGGTACTTTTACTATCCTTTGCAAATGGCCGACGTCCTGGTCAAGCTGGGGCCAATCAACGCCGCGCGGTGCTTGGCCAGCTATGCCAAGGAAAAGCTGATTCCAAGTAATCCGCAAGGCGAGCAGAATTCGTTCGAATCGTGGGTGGTGCATCGTTTCGGACGCCGGTTGTTCGAGACGTTTTTCAAGTCCTACAGTGAAAAACTGTGGGGCATCCCGTGCAGCGAGTTGGATGCCGACTTCGCCGCGCAACGCATCAAGAAATTCTCACTGGGCGAAGCCGTCAAACGCGTGCTCTCGCCACGGCGGAATAACGTTCATACGACCCTGGTCGACCGCTTTGCCTATCCTTTGCATGGCACCGGTACGGTCTATGAAAAGATGGCCGGGCGAGTCATCGCGAACGCGGGCGAGATTCATCTCCGTGCGCCGGTTCGCCGTATAACGCACGAAGGCTTTCAGGTTACGGGCGTGGAGCTTATGGACGGGCGGCAGGTCGCTTGCGATCATGTGATTTCGACCATGCCCTTGACGCTGTTGGTGCGCGGTTTGGGAGAAGTGCCGCACGAGGTGCAGGCAGCTGTCGACGCACTTTCATTTCGCAATACCGTGCTCGTTTACCTGAATGTCGACGCGGTCGGGCTGTTTCCCGACCAATGGGTTTACATGCACGCGCCGGAATTCGGCATGGGCCGCGTCACGAACTTCCGCAATTGGGTGCCGGAATTGTACGGCGATCAGCGCACTACCGTGCTGGCCGTCGAGTATTGGTGCTGGGACGCCGATCCGTTGTGGGCCGAAGCGGACGACAAGATCGTGGAGCGGGCCACTCGCGAACTGCGCGCGACCGGTTTGCTTGGCAAGGCACACGTTCTGGCTGGGCACGTCGTACGCGTTCCACGGTCTTATCCTGTATATCGCCGCGGGTATCGCGAACATGTCGCCTGTATCGTGGGCTACTTACAACGCTTCCGCGGCTTGACGCCCATCGGCCGATACGGCGCGTTCAAGTACAACAGTCAGGATCACAGTATTCTGATGGGCATTCTGGCCGCCGAAAACATTCTCGATAATCGCAGCCATGACCTGTGGTCGGTCAATGCCGATTACGCGAGCTATCAGGAGGACGCATTGATCAGCGAAACCGGCCTGGTCCAGGATGCGATTCACGCGTGAGTTGCTGGCCGACGGACGGCCGAACCTTGCCGCCGTGCGGCCGAAGCGTGACGTGTCGACACGATGTTGCCACGGGATTTTCAACTGACGACCATCCGCCGGCGGCATGCTACGCGGTGGTTTCCTATTCGGTCGCGTCTGCGCCGACTTGCCAGCCCACCGGGCGGCACTTATGATCCTCTTGCGCAGACAAGCTGTCCCACACTGCGGCGCCAGAGGCGCTTTGAGAGGTGGGGAGAGCTTCGTTCGCGACGGCCTGCCGCGTTAGACCTGCCTGCCCCCCTTACACTGTGAGTAGCCGATGTCCTCTCCTTCCGGCCCTGCGGGGCGACTGACCGGCGTCCAATGGTTGATCTGTGTCATCGCATCGATTGGCTTCGCGTTTGATATTTACGAATTGCTGATGTTGCCGCTGATTCTGCGCCCGGCACTGCAAGAACTAGGCGTGACGCCGGGGAGTGCGGAATTCACGCATTGGCGGGGCATGTTGTTCTTCGTGCCGGCATTTGTCGGCGGGGTGTTTGGACTGATCGGCGGTTATTTGACCGATCGTTTGGGCCGGCGTGCTGTGTTGACGTGGAGTATTTTGCTGTACGCTTTTTCAGCATTTGCCGCCGGGTTCAGCACGTCGATTCCAATGCTGTTGTTCTTTCGTTGTACGACGTTCATTGGCGTGTGCGTCGAGTTCGTGGCCGCCGTCGCCTGGCTTGCCGAGTTGTTCCCCGAGCCGGAACGCCGCGAGCGGGTCTTGGGCTATACCCAGTTCTTTTCGTCGATCGGCGGTTTGCTGGTTGCCGGTGCCAATTCGCTGGCTATCGAGTACTCGGGAAATCTGCCGGCGATCGCTATTCCCGAGTTCCTCAGTTCGCTGCTGGGGACGATCGACCTCAAGCATCAACACGAAGCGTGGCGCTACACACTGATGTCGGGCTTGATCCCGGCGATACCCTTGATCGTGATACGCCCGTTCCTGCCCGAAAGTCCGATTTGGGCACAGAAGAAAGCTGCCGGCACGCTCAAGCGGCCGAGCATACTAGAGCTATTCTCGCCCGCCTTACGTCGCACCACGATTGTGACCACTTTGATGTTTGCCTGCAGCTACGGCGCGGCGTTCGGTGCCATCCAGCAGATTCCGCAGATCGTTCCTGGTCTGCCTGACGTGAAACAAAAGACCGAGGGCCTGAAGAAGCCCGAGCAGGCCAAGATCGAGCAAGCCACCGCGGCCGATGTCACCAAGGTGCAGGAGATCGGCGGGCTCGTTGGGCGGTTCCTCTTGGCGGTGTTGGCCGTGCGCATCGTCAGTCGCCGGACTTTGATTCGCTTGTTTCAGATTCCGGGGCTGATCGTTATGCCGCTAGTCTTTGCCGTTGCCGGGGTGCAGAGTTTGCAATTGCTGTATTTTGGCATCTTCTTCGCCGGTTTGCTGACTGTGGCGCAGTTCAGCTTTTGGGGCAACTACTTGCCGCGCGTCTATCCGGTCCATCTGCGCGGCACCGGCGAAAGTTTCGCCGCCAATATCGGCGGGCGAATGATCGGTACTTCGTTCGCCTGGGTTACCAGCACGCTGGCCGCGCAATCTTTTGTGCCGGGAACGTCCGACCCTACAAAGATGGCATACACGGCCGCAGCCGTGGGACTGGCAGTCTATGTTGTAGGCTTGATTGCGTCGTTCTGGTTGCCTGAGCCGCCGACGGAAATCGCCGACTGATCCGGCGCAGGCCTCTGGCTAGCCACTCAGCCGGATATCGATTCGCGAGGAGAAGCTCTCGCCCGGCGACAGAACGCGCAGGCCCGTGTCGACACCTGCCTCGGCTAACTGGTAAGCGTCCGGGACGCAGGTGTAAGGCTCGATGCAGATTGCCTCGCGATGGGGCGGATTGTAGACCACGCATTCGCGAAACTGCTCGTCGAACGTCAGTTCGAGCGTGCGATGATTGTCCGGGTCTGTGATCGTTGTCACCGCGCGGCCGTTGGCAAACGTCAGATCGGTGAAAACATCGTCCAGTTTGGTATCGGCGAACTGCATGCCGGACGCCAAACCATGCGCTCCGGTAGCCGGCAACTTGCGGCCGGTCGGCATCATGTGGGCGAGTTCCCAATAATGGTCGGCCGGCACGGTCACAACGCAGCGATCGCGGCTGCCGGTACGGCCCAGCGGCACGCGAAAGTACGGGTGCGTGCCAAAGCCGAAAGGAAGCGGCCCCTGGCCCGTGTTTTCGATTCGCACATCACTTGTCAACGCGTGGCCAACAAGCTCGTACGCCACGGCGATGCGGAAGTCGCTTGGCCAATGGGCAAGTAAGGCGGGTTCGTCGACCGAGGCCTGGAACTCGCCGACGACGCGCGTGCCTGTTTGATCGACGATACGCCAAGGACGGTCGATGACGAAACCGTGAATGGCATTGCCGATTCCGTCGTTACCCTCCAGGGCAAAGGATCGGCCGTCATAGCGAAAGCTCGCCCCGCGCAGCCGGCCGGGATATGGAAACAGAACCGGGATGCCGCTGTGCGATGCCTTGCTCTGTCCCGTGACGAAGTCGGGCGCAGTCCACAGCACCTCGACCGGTTCCCCTAGGAAAACGGGCTGGTAGCTGAAGCAGTTGAATCCGCGTGCCGGCATGACTTTGGCCGTGGCGCCGGTCGTGGGATCGTGCAAGGCGACGATATCTAGCATTTTGTTCCTCAAGTGCTGGTAGTGTAGACGTCGTTTTTAGTTTTATAACTCGACCGAACATGAGCAGTCATTGGCACTGCGTCGCAATCGTGCGGCTGGCGTGCTATGGCGTCGCCACTAGTAGTTTCAACCGCGGCCACCGCGCGTTCGATGCGACTGGCGGTCGACACGAATTTGCCATGTCGCGCTCGTTGCCGCGTGCCGACCATGGCTACGACGATCAATACCAGCAGGGCCATCGAGCCAATCAGGTTTTTCCGCTCGACATCGCCAGCGGCAATACTCGCCAGGCGGTGCATCAGCACGATCGCCGCCACGATTGACAGGCCAAATAGTACTGTGCCTACCTGGTCGCCGCCGAGCAGGCCATCGCGCGCCCGCTCGGGCAGCGCCAACAGCACCAACATGCCGACGATCAATTGCAACACCGTGGGCACCAGGGCCACACGACCTCCCCAGGTTGCCACGCGTTGGACTTCTCCGGCGGGCCGGCCCTTGCGCCCCAGCCGTAGCGAGAAGCCCATAATGGCGACCCCTACGATCGCAAAGGATGCCAAAACGTGATGGGCGAACTGCGACAGAACTTCGGGGTCGAGCATGGCGCGGCGAAAGTTGAGCATCCCAGGATCAACCGCCAGCCGTGTGGAATAAACGCCGATCACGGTAAAAAGCAGCGGGAAATGATAGAGCAGGTTTGTAGCTGCCAGCACCCCCAACAAGCGCCGCATTACGACCTGCCAGGTGGGCGACGTGCCGGAACCGGTCCACCAGCGCAGGTACATGGCCACGCAATAGAAATAAAACGCCAATTCTGGTAGGGCCCACCAGAAACGCGCTGCCGGAATCCGGCCGGCGGTCTCGTAAAATGGCTCCCATTGCGCGGCCCATACCAAGGCCAGGGTGGACCCCCCCAAAGCCAGCCCCGCAGTGAGCCAGAGGATCGATTGCCGGATCAAGTACCGGCCCAACTCGCCTGCTACCAAGTCGCCGCGACGGGTCTCGCGGATGTCGAGCCAGATGCAAACCAGCGGAGCTGCGCCGGCCAAGTTCGCCGCCAGTAGATGGGCCGCCAGCACCAGCACAAGCAACGTGTCAAGCAACGGGAACCTCTCCTGGATGTTACTACCCTCGCCAGCCATTGCTCGGCCAAAGCGTGCGCAACCGCGAACGTCGCCCGGCCTGCGGCCCCCTGTAACCTATGTGTGCTGCACGGCGAAGCGGCATTTTAGGCCTGTCGTCATGCCGGCACCAGCCGCGCGCGGCGCAGGCCGGTTTATGCCGACCGCCTTCGGCACATTGACACTCCCAGCAAGCCCGGACTACGATTCGGAAGTTCTATTGCGCGGGCGATTAGCTCAGTTGGTTAGAGCGCCACGTTTACACCGTGGATGTCGGGGGTTCGAGTCCCTCATCGCCCATTGTATGTAAACATCGCCGAAAAAAGCGGTTGCGTTACCCGGCAACGTTCGGCAGTGCGGCTTTTCTCAAGGGAATAAAACGGTAACTGCCGTTTTATTCGCAATATGGGAGGTCGCATCATGCCACGTACTGGTGGAATGCTACATATTATCCAGCCTCACGAGTTACTGCCGCAGCCTCGGCCAGTGTACGCCCGGCGTAGATCAGCGTGGTATTGGGCATGGAAAGTTCGAGTACCACCTGTGCGCTTTCTAGGCCGAACTGTTTGCGGATCTCCGTGACGGCCGTATACCAAACGATTTGGGGCCGCATCCGCACGCCAGCCTTTACGCGGGGCGCGTCGAACGGCGATCAGATACGACAGTCGGTTGTACTTCAATCCAGGGAGACGTACAGGTTTGCGTGTTGACCGGTCGACTTGGCTCGGCCAACCCGCGTCTTACGATTGGCCAGCATCTGCGCCTTGCGAACACGTTGGCAATCTGTCGGAAAAATGGTACGCATCCGCCGAAGGTAGCAGATAGGGTCGCAATACGTCCTGGACTTTGGGGCCGATTAATACAACTCGCTCCCTGCCAAGATGCTGCGCCAGCCTGCCGCGCGATCGTCGCCGATACGAAACGAATCGAACAGCAGTCGGCAGAAGGCACAAGCGGCGCAGGGAACGGCGCAGAACAATCCAGGATGAATTCGCTGGTCGGCCGAATCAACGAGAGAAGTGACCAGCCGCCGCAGGGTCCACCTTGAAACATGGGCGCTGGCCGCCCTGGTCAGTGAATCCGGGCAGGTTTTGTCCCGCTGCCGCCTGCGGGCGCTGGCGGGGGTTATCGTCAAGCCTAATGGGCTCTGGCCGAGCTAGTGTTACCAATCGATGGCCACGGCAAAACCTCGATAAATTAAGAAACGCACAGGTAACGATATATTTGTTTAAGAGTTTTTCGATAGGGAGTATGATTGAAAGATAGTTAAGGGATTCCAAGCCTTCCCGGCACGCTTAGCCGAAGAGGAACACATGAAACGATATCTGTTGGTAACGTCGATTGGTGTTGTAGTTAGTCTTGGTTTTTTGGCCGATCGGGCTGACGCGCAGTACAAGCCGCAGAGTAGGCCATTCGACACGCAGTCGCGCAGGCCGTCGGTAAGCCCCTATATGAACCTGGTCAATAACTCGATGTCTGGCGCTTCGACCAACTATCAATCGCTTGTTCGCCCTCAGGTCGATCAACAGAATTTCAATTCGCATTCAGCGTCTGCCATAAAGAACTTGCAGCGCACTGCTTCTTCGCCGGCGCGTTCAAAAGCTACGACCGAGGGTGGGAATACAAAAATGCGAGTGACGGGGCACGCGGCCACTCGTCAGAATTACTCGCACTTCTACCCGACGCTGGGTCGTTAGGCGAAATAAAACGGGGCGGGATGTCGGCGCGGGGTTTGGAGTTAGATCTGGTCGATTCGTTCGCGATCGGCGCCGCGGCTCTGAATAAAACGGTAATTGCCGGCTCATCTCGCGCTACCGCGAGTCTTCGGCAAATCGTGCTCATTGTGATTAACTGCCGTTATTCCTCAGAGAACGTGCAGTTTTCAGCGCGAGGTCCATTGGCCTTTGCACCGTGGATGTCGGGGGTTCGAGTCCCCTCATCGCCCATTTCTCGTCGCTTGGCAGTTGTGGACGGTCGCCAACATAGCCGTGGGGAGGCCTTTGGCTGAGATTGGCTGTACCTTTTCTTTGGCGTCGTTGTCTAGATGCCCATCGATAGTCGGGTATCCGGCCGTGATTTGGCTGCTGCTCGTCAAAAAGTGATGGGTGGACCTCGGTCGACGGTGAACCCGTCTAAACCGGGCGGAAAATCGGCGTCGCATGCAATCTAGCCGCTCGGTTGCCGCGTACTCACAACGAAACGCAACGCCCACCGATGGAGAGTCGCTGCGCCCTAGTGCGCTCTATCTTTGTGCCTACCAACCCGCTGAGGGTGGCCAGTTCGGCACAATCAGGCCTAAGCCGCAGACTACAGGCGGCTGTTCAGGACTGCTCGTTAGCGTCGAGTGTTCCCGCGCCCAAAGTTATTGCGCGACAGGCAATGCTTGATGCAGGGCGGACATGGCCCCACGGCGATTACATTCATGGCATTTTCTTGTCAGGCATCTGGGAACTAACTCATGCGCAGCAACTTCGATTCTGTTCGCTCGTTTCACCGGAACAATCTTACGATATCGGCGCGCCGCATTAGCATTTGTGGGCTGCTACGATTGCTCACCTTCTCTTGTGCGGCGGTTGCTCTCATGGCGTCGTTCGCCGAGGCTGCGGTCGTATGGAATGAGTCGGCCAACGGTGACATCTCGAATAATCGGCTGGCTCCTACTTCGCTGGCGCTGTCCGTTGGGAGCAACGACGTCATCGGATCAGTGGTTGGCAGCCCGAGCGACATCGATTATCTGACTGTTACCGTGCCTGCAGGAGATACCCTGTCGCAGATTATTCTGGAGTCCTTCAGCTCGACGGATCAAAAGGGATTCATCGGCATCCAAAGCGGCACGACGTTTACCGAGCCGCCAACCGGAACCAATGTTGCGAATCTATTGGGATACACGCATTTCGGTCCAGGGGCGGGCAACGTCGGGCTCGATATTCTTCCCTCGATGGGGACGGGCGCGGGTTCGCAAGGATTTACGGCGCCGTTGGCGGCCGGTTCTTATACATTTTGGATTCAGCAATTGGGCGCGCTGACGAACTACGATTTCAACTTCGCCGTGACCCGGGTGCCGGAGCCGTCGTCATTGCTGCTGGCGGTCGTTGGGCTTGGGATATTGCCGCTGCTTGCGCACCGCCGTCGTCATGCGAGAGCGTGACGATCTCATAGCGGCCGGTAGCTGTCTTTATCGCGGCGGAGGCGCTATTTACTTTCCTCGTCGGTACGCGGCACTCGTTTCGGCACGGCGAGGAAAAGGGCATTGCATTCCTCTTCGAGCACGCCCCCCAGGATCTTCGTCTTGCGAAAAGTGGTGCGGCGCAAAACTTCCTCAGCCCGAATGTCGATTTGCCACCATCCGAGCCGTTGCAAGAAGGGAATCGACGAGCCGTAGACGACCCAGCTGATGCCGGCCCATTCGATGGCTGCCTGACACATCGGACACGGCTCGGCCGTGGTGTAAAGTGCCAGTGCCGGCCAATCCGCATCAGGTTGTTTGGCGGCGAGCCGATTAATGACGTCGATTTCGCCGTGAAACGTAGGACTATCGGCCGAGCGATTATGGCCTTCGGCAGCGACATTGCCCGAGTGGATGTCGACCAGCACCGCTCCGAAAGGTAGTTTCGGCACTTCGCGTGCCTGGGCAATCGCAAGGCGCATAAAGCGATCGTGATTCAGCGGCAACTCGGCGGCGACTGAGGATGTGGAATTGGCATCGGGTGTTGCCTTGATCTCTTCAGTAGAGTTGCCCTGAGATCGCTTGCGACGGGGCAACCAGGCGGTCGTGGCGCCAACAACACCGCCAGCGGCAAGGCCCATCAGAAAGCGGCGACGCCCCGATTCGTCGCGCGGCGCGTCAAGCTTCGATACCGTCATGTGCGAGTCTCCGCGTGGTTGTACGTGTCATTCGTCGGGCAACAAGACGACGACCAAAAGCGTGGCGAGCGTTTCTGTGAACAGCAAGCGATGCGTAGCGGCCAGTTGATAGGCCAGCGGCGAAGGAAGCGCTTCGCAGGCAATTTGAAATGCCCCCCACAGCCCGAGGCTGGCTGCGAAAGTAATGGCGAGTAGCCGCCGTCCATCGCGCGCGGCGAAATTCTGGATTGTCAGCCCACTCCACCAGAACAAGATCATGACCGCGGCTTCCCACAGAATGACGCCGGCAAATAGCAGACCCGCCAGCGAGTCTGGCAGATTGTAGGGAGCCAGCACTTCCAGGATCGCCTGATAGTTGCCCGAGCTATAGAGCCAGCGCTCTGGCAGCAGGCCGAGATTTTTGAGCGCATCGCACGCGTTGCCGGCCACGACCAGCGTCAACCATATGGCCCAAAATATGAGCAATAAGCGTTTTAACGTGCGCCACATTGTTTGCGGAGCCATCCAATGAGACAAAGGACCGGCAACCCTGCTGCGGAAGTTGCTACTGAAGTCACCATCTACAGCCACCGAAGCATAGCACTCTGGGCGGTGCTATTTTTTGCCTTTGGGGCGCTGGCCCTCGAGCGCCGCGAGCGTTGCTTCGGTGGCGGTGAGCCGGTCGCGCAATTCCGACAGAGAACGACGTTCTCCCTCGACGACGTCAGCCGGCGCGCGTTCGACGAAGCTGGCATTGGCGAGCTTTTTTTCCTTGCCGGTAATCGCGACTACGAGCCGCTCACGCTCTTTGCCATTACGGGTGATTTCGGCCTCGACGTCGATCAGACCGGCCAAGTCGACGAACAGCTCGCCAATCTTCAGCACCGTATTGGCGCTGGTGTTGGGGGGCTCGACTTTTGGGCCCCAATCCGTGGCGCGGGCCTTGGCCATCGACTCGAAATAGGTCGCCATCGGACGGAGCAAAGTCGCAGTCGCCTCATCGCAACGAAGCGAAAACTGGATCTCGGTCCGCGGCGGCAGATTCTGCCGGCTGCGAATTTCGCGCAGTCCAGCTAGTGCTTCCTGGAAGCGTGCAAAGCGCGCCTCGCTCTCGGCATCTTGCCGCGCGCGGTCGGGCACCGGCCAAGAGGCAATCATGACGCTTTCCGCCGAAGTGCCAGAGGGGGGCAATCCTCGCTCGGGCGCCGCGGCGTTCAATAGTTGCCAGATTTCTTCGGTGATAAAGGGTATCACGGGGTGCAGCAGGCGGAGCAGCGTGTCGAGCGTATGCGCGAGAACGCGTTGTGCCGTATCGCGGCTGGCTGGGTCTGATAACCGCCCTTTGACCATCTCCAGGTAGAAGCTGCAGAATTCGTCCCAGGCGAATTCGTAGAGCAGCCGCATGGCGTCTGCGAAGCGATATGCCTCGAGCGCTGCGGTCACCCCTTCGGTCACCGTGCTCAAGCGGCTGAGGATCCAGCGATCCTCGGTTACTAGTTCGGCGTCGTCTATTGCGCCGGGCGTGTACCCCTCTAGATTCATTAATACGAAGCGGGCGGCGTTCCACAGCTTGTTGCAGAAATTCCGCGCTAGCTCGAAGCGGTCGCTCACCACGGCGCCGCGCGGCAGAGCGACGTCGGCCGCTTTTTCGGCCCATTGCGTGGCGAACTCCTGCCCACACTGCTTGCACGGCACGCGCGGCAGCACGCGATTTTTCTTGGTCTGCTCGACGAGTGCGCCGCAATGCGGGCACTCGAATTCGACGGGCATGCGGACGTCTTGCGTTTCGGTCGTCAGATAGGCCAGGCCAAATCGCAAGGCATCCGCGCCGAATTTCTCCATGATGTCGATCGGATCGACGCCATTTCCCTTCGACTTGCTCATGGTCTCGCCATAGCCGTCGAGGATCTTCGGATGGATGAACACCTCGCGGAACGGCACTTCGCCGACGTTGTGCAGTCCGGTGAGGACCATGCGGGCCACCCACAGCGTGATAATGTCGCGGCTGGTCACCAGCGCGCTGGTCGGATAGTAGTAGGCCAGTTCCGGTGTCTTGTCAGGCCAGCCTAAGGTCGAATGGGGCCACAGTGCCGAGCTGAACCAGGTATCCAGCACGTCCGGATCGCGCGTAAGCTTGTGACCAGGTATTGCATCCTCAGCCAGATCCTCTTCGAGTGCGCCGATCAACCAGCGGTCATGATCAGCATCCCGCTGCCAAACAACGTCGTCCCGGCCGGCAAAGGCGCGCTTCAGTTCAGCCTCGCTGACGCCGGGTGCGTACCAGATTGGTATTTGATGGCCCCACCAAAGTTGCCGACTGATGGGCCAGTCGCGTTTTTCGCCGAGCCAGTCGAGATAGCCGGTGGCGTAACGCGACGGGACGATCTTGACG
>DASXEJ010000316.1 GCA_036490175.1 Pirellulales bacterium
CTAAACACCGCTGGAAACCTGTAGGACGAACCTTCCTCTCAAAAGTGGCTGGTTTTCACCCGCCGATCACTGGCTGGAGTTGCGCGCCGACTGACAAGCGCGCGGCTTTGCGTTCGCCTTTGGTCGGTTTGAATCGGTGTAGGCGACGTATTCGGCATGGAGGATTTAGGCATGCTCGCATGGACGCGGTATCTCGTTTTGGCGTGGATGGCAACGCTAGCGTCCCTCGCCGTCACTCGTTCGCTTGCTGCTGATAAACCAGTCGTTGCTCGTCGGCCTGTATTATTGCCCGGACAAATCGATTTTCGCGCGAGCCGCGTATTTATGCTGGTTGGCAAGACCGGGCTGGGCCATGAACACGGAGTTGAGGGTTGCCCTAAGTCCGGATTCCTGAAGCTCGGCGCAGCCCGCAACGCAGGACAACTCGTGTTTGACATGACAACCTTTAAGGCCGATACACCCATCGCGCGGCAATACGTTGGGCTTGCAGGAACGACTGACGTCGATACCCAGCAGCAAGTAAATGCCAACATGTTGGGCGTCCACGTTTTAAACGTTCAAAAGTTTCCTACGGCGACGTTCAAGGTGAACTCTAGCCTGCCGCTCCGAGTACAGCAGCCGACTGCACCACCCCAATACCAGTTGGACGGGGAGTTTACGCTGCTCGGCGCGACTCGAAATCTCAGCGTAGTTGCCGAAGCGACTCCCATCGAAGGCTGCATGCGCATTCGCTGCAATTTTTCAATTCTGCAGAGCGACTACGGAATTATTCCCTATAGCAAGGCCTTCGGAGCTGTGGGAGTCGCGGATCGAATCACGATCTGGGGCGACCTGCGGATTGCGATTCAAACGGGAGACTAACCGTGATCTCCGAGCGCTGCGTAGCTGCCGAGTTGATGGATCAGCCGGGCCTCGACCGCGCACTGCACGTTGAGGCACTGCGCGGGTTGGAGCGGATCAATGCGATTAGTCGCAGTGCGTCAATTCTCTGGCCGCAGATCATGGAGTTGGCGCGCACGATCGCGCCAAGGCAATTACGCGTCTTGGATGTAGCGTGCGGGGGTGGCGACATTGCGGTGGCTTTGTCGCGCCGTGCCGTCCGGGCTGGGCTGTCCATCCAGCTCGATGGATGCGATATCAATGACTGTGCCGTCGCGGAAGCACAGCGCCGTGCCCAGGCTGCTCATGTCGATACGACTTCGTACTTTCGCCTCGATGCAGTGCAGGAACAGTTGCCGCGCGGCTATGACGTAATTACCTGTTCCCTCTTCCTGCACCACCTCAGCGAAAACAAGGCAATCGACCTAATGGGCCGTATGGCCGAGGCGGCATCGCATGCCGTCTTGATCAGCGACTTGCAAAGGAGCTGGTTGGGTTACGGGTTGGCCTGGGTCGGTTGTCGTTTGTTGACGCGCTCGCCAATCGTACACGTCGACGGGCCACGATCGGTTGCCGCGGCGTTCGCAGTCGCCGAAATCGGCTCCCTTGCGGCCCGGAGCGGGCTAGACGGTGCCGTCATCACTCACCACTGGCCCCAGCGGTGGCTATTGGCATGGAGTAAGCGATGAGCTGTTGCGCCACCTTGTCAGCAGGCGACGCCACCGAAGTCGTTTGGGACGTAATTGTGATCGGTGCCGGGCCGGCGGGTGCGGTTGCCGCGCGCGAGTTGGCCCGACGAGGCGCAACAACTCTGTTGGTTGAACGACAATCATTCCCTCGCACCAAAGTATGTGGTGGTTCGCTCAATGGCCAGGCCCTGGTCAGCCTTCCACAACTGGGGCTATCGCACATCTTGCCGGCTGCATTTGCGGCGCCGGTGTCCCGCTTTATGGTGCAAGCAAATAAGCGACGCGTTGTTCTCGATCTTCCCGCAGGAGTGGCAATCCGACGTGCGGAATTCGACGAACAATTGGTGCAGTCTGCGAGCGACGCGGGGGTGGCATTTCTGCCAGAAACGACGGCTATCGTCGAGCCATTTAGCGCGTCGGATCTAACATATCGCCAAGTCTCATTGAGTCATCATGGGCAGCAAGGTCTGGCCACGAAAGCCCGAATTGTAATAGCCGCTGATGGTCTTGGGCATGCGTGCTTGCGACATGTGCAGATGTTTCGGAGCAGCACCATCCGCGATGCCCGGGTTGGATTGGGCCTTGTTCTTCACAAGCAGGAGGCCTACGAGGGAGGAGCCATTCACATGGCGATTGGCCGAAGTGGCTACGTAGGCCTCGTGCGAACGGCCGACGAGAACCTGAATGTCGCTGCGGCGGTCGACCCGGCCGCGTTGCGAGCCACAAGCATGCCGGGTGAATTCATAAACCGAATTCTGAGGGATGCCGGGCTGCCCCTACTGTCGTTGGATGCGGCATCGAAATGGCGTGGGACACTCCCATTGTCGCGTGTGACAAGCCGACTAGCGGGAGGGAGGACTTTTCTGCTGGGCGACGCCGCGGGATACGTCGAGCCGTTTACTGGCGAGGGGATGGGTTGGGCGATCGCCTCTGCGATTTCGGTCGTGCCTTACGTTGTACGACTTCTCGAGCGCTGGGATGACGCCGGCGCGCGGCAATGGGAAACCGCGCAACGACGACAGATGGCACGCAACCAGATTACCTGTCGAGTTTTAGCGAAATTGTTGCGGCAACCCGCGGCAGTCGGCTTGACGCTGAAAGCGTTGCAGGCGATTCCGGCTTTGGCGCGTCCCATCGTACGACGAATCCAGTCGGGGCCTGTTCATTTGCAAGAGAGCCTGACATGAGCCTTTTGATTGCCGGAATGGGAACGTCGGTTCCTACATACCAGATCGAACAATCGGATGCTGCGGAACAGGCGTCGCAGCTATCCTGTCAGACGCTAGCGCAAAAACGATTGCTCAAGACCTTGTACCGCCGGGCGGGGGTGCAAACGCGACATAGCGTATTGCTGGAATCGGCAACGAATGGTCGACCGGCCGAGCAAGAGTTCTACACGTCAAACGACCAGCAGGGCCCTTCTACCGCCGAACGTATGGCGGCTTACGAGTTGCACGCTGCACCACTGGCCGTCGCCGCCGCACGCAATGCACTGGTAGCCGCACATATCGGCGGTGACGAGGTAACGCACCTGGTCACGGTCTCGTGCAGCGGTTTTTCGGCACCGGGTGTGGATCTGGAAATAATTTCCGAATTGGCTTTGCCCGTCGCGACATCGCGCACCCACGTAGGCTTCATGGGCTGTCACGGTGCGCTCAATGGTCTGCGAGTTGCGGCCGCGTACGCTGGTGCCGATCCTGGCGCGCGCGTGCTAATATGCGCGGTGGAATTGTGTAGCCTGCACCATCAGTACGGGTGGGAGCCCGATCAAATCGTGGCCAATTCCTTATTCGCCGACGGCGCAGCGGCAATCGTCGGATGGGCGGCCGTGCCCCGCGCGGATCAATGGCATCTAGTTGACCAGCGCTCGGCGGTTATCCCCGGCACCACCGAGATGATGCATTGGCGAATCCGTGATCACGGTTTCCAGATGACGCTTTCGCCGCAAGTGCCGCAAGTCATCGACGATAACTTGCGTCCCTGGATCAGTTCCTGGCTAGCTGAACATCACCTATCGATCACTGACATTAAGTCGTGGGCTGTTCATCCGTAACTGTTCACACCCTGGGGAGCAACGAAGGGATTGACTGAGTAGCGGGCGAAATGGGCGGCGAACTTTCTGGGTCCAACCCCGTGACACAAGCCCTAGGGTCCACGAAAATTGGCGTTATGAGCTATGACCTTGAGGT
>DASXEJ010000317.1 GCA_036490175.1 Pirellulales bacterium
GCAGAGTGACATCAAGCGATTGATCGCCTATTCGTCGGTCAGCCACCTCGGCTTCTGCACGCTGGGCGTCTTCTCGCTCAATCGCTTGGGTATCGAAGGGGGCGTCCTGCAAATGATCAATCACGGCCTGTCGACCGGCGGCCTGTTCGCGGTCGTGGGCATGATGTACGAGCGCTATCACACCCGCGAGATCAGCGACTATAGCGGCCTGGCGCGCCGCACGCCGATCTTGGCCTTCTTCATGCTGCTGTTCACGTTTTCGAGCATTGGTGTGCCAGGCCTGAACGGGTTCGCCGGCGAATTCTTGTTGCTCTCGGGGGCTTTCCAGCGCGGCTGGACCGAAGTCTCGGGCGACTGGTGGTTGGCCGGCCGCATCATGTCGGTGCTGGCCGTGTCGGGCGTGATCCTGGGTGCCTGGTATATGTTGTGGCTTGTGCAGCGCGTCTTTTTCGGCCCGCTCAAAGAACCTTCGCACGGCGGCGGTCATCACGAAGTCCACGATCTGAACACGCGCGAGATTTGTGCTCTGGTGCCACTCGTCGTGTTCATGTTTTGGATCGGCCTGGTGCCGCAGCATTTTCTCCAGCCGATGGCGGGCACGCTCGATCCGGTGGCCCGGCAGATCGCCGTACGCATCGACGCCGAGCATACGCCTGCCGCAGGGCCGCAGTTGGCTGGCCGCATGGAAGTGAAGGGGGTGGCGCGTGTCGACTGAAACGCTGTACTGGTTGCTGCCAGAAATGACGTTGGTCATCGCCGCCACGCTGATTTATATCGGCGGCGTTTTTGTCCCCGGTCGCGGATTGTACACCGCGATCGCCCTGGGGGGGCTGTTGTTGGCGGGCTGGACGATGTACGGCCAGTACGCCGAATTGGTCTCGCCCGACATGAGCACCATCGACGAAGCGCTCGAACCGGCGCTAGTGATACCCATCTCGGATCCGCTGGCCGTCGATATGTTCAGCCAATACGTGCGCTGGCTGGTGTGGGTGGTGGGCTTGGCCTTGATATTGATGGCCGGTCGATTGGCGCCCTCAGTGCAGGCGCCTGAGTATCTAGGCACGCTGCTCTTGGCCATAGTGGGCATGATGCTCGTATCGTCGGCGCGCGAGCTCGTGTTATTGTTTCTGGGGCTGGAATTGATCTCGATTCCCACTTACATACTCTTGTATTTGGGACGCAGGTCGGTCGACTCTCAAGAGGCCTCGGCCAAATATTTCTATCTAAGCATTCTTTCCTCGGCGGTAATGCTGTACGGATTCAGCTTCATCTATGGCGTGGCCGGATCGACGGAACTGTCCCAATTGCACGCCACCTTGGCTAGTCCCGATTTGACGGCGGGCACGCGCTGGCTGGCGCGATTGGCATTGGTACTTGTCTTTGCCGGGCTGGGCTTCAAGGTGACGACCGTGCCGTTTCACTTTTACGCGCCCGACGTCTACCAGGGTACGACAGCCGGTAATGCGGCGCTGTTATCCGTTCTCCCTAAGCTGGGCGGCCTGGTCGCGTTGGTGCGGATCGTCGTCGCCTCGATGCCAGGCTTCGAGAGCTACGCCTGGCAGATTGCCCTGGTACTCGCGCTATTGACCATGACCCTGGGTAATGTCGTGGCCCTCTGGCAGGACAACATTCGTCGGTTGCTGGCCTACTCTGCGATCGCCCACGGTGGCTACATGCTCATGGGGTTGGCCGTCGGCTGTGCCGCGGTGAGCGATGTAACGGGCGTACGCGGTGCCGCCGGGTTCGATGGCATTGCCGCCATGCTCTTCTACATCGCCGTGTACGCATTGGCCACGACCGGCGCCTTCGCCGTGCTGGTTTACCTTGGGCATGACGACAAATCGTCGGACAGCGTGCAGGTGGACAACGTGGACGAGCTTGCCGGGCTGGGAAGCACCCATCCCTGGGCCGCACTCTCGATGGCTATTTTCATGTTCAGCCTGACCGGCATCCCGCCACTGGCGGGATTCTGGGGCAAGTTGAACTTGTTTGCCGGAACCCTTAGCATTCGGCCCATCGATGGCGACACCGGCGCCACGCGCAGCTGGTTCATCGCGTTGGCAATCGTGGGCGTGCTCAATGCCGCAATCTCGGCCGGCTACTACCTGCGGGTTGTGGCCGTAATGTATTTCCGCCCGGCCACGGCAGAATCCCGTTCGTCAGGCAATCCTGGTGCTGGCTTGGCCATGTTTGGCTGTGCGCTGCTGGTCGTTTTTGTCGGTTTGGTGCCCAATCCCCTCCAGCAGCGTGCCAACGAAGCCAGCCAATCGGCCCGCTTGCCCAGCATCGAGCCGGCCGTAGACGTCGCGACGCTGCGTCGTCAGGCACCCGACCACGCTATACGAAAGGTGACCGATCCGTCGGCGCGGCGAGCGTCCTCCACTCGCGACTCACTCGCCCAGGCCGTCGCGCCGTAGCGCTTTTGCGCCGCACGATGCTGTCTCTATCGTCCCTTAGGCCTGATGGATGGGCCTTCTCGATTGTGGCCCTGGAATCTGCACGCGCACCAGACACCACCGCGCCTTCCATCGCGCGCGTGCCGATCAACAGCCCGCGAGCCGTATGCCGTAGCGGCGGGTATAATCCGACTGCGCCATTCAACCGCCTGTTGACTGCCTCAGGAGGTTCTCCGCTGCAAATCCCAACCTTTATAGACGTGCTCGCTGCGCAGAAACGGTTGCGCCCTTACCTCGCCCCCACGCCGCTGTACAACTATCCGGCGCTCGACGAGTTGCTGGGGACCGAGGTGTTCGTCAAGCACGAGAACTATCAGCCGGTCGGCGCCTTCAAGGTGCGTGGCGGGGTGAATCTGATTTCTCAGCTCAGTCCCGATGAGCGCGCCCGCGGCGTGATCGCTGCCTCGACCGGCAACCACGGCCAGTCGGTCGCTTATGCTGCGAGATTATTCGGTGTCACGGCCCGCGTAGTGGTGCCCGCCCGAGCCAATCCGGGCAAGGTGGCGGCGATTCAGGGTATGGGGGCCGAAGTGATTTTCTGGGGCGAGAATTTCGATGCCGCGCGGTTGCACTGCGAGGCACTCGCCCACGAGCACGGTTATCGATACATTCATTCCGGTGACGAGCCGCTATTGATCGCGGGGGTGGCCACCGAGGTTTTGGAGATGCTCACCGAAGAGCCGGCGCTGGACGCGATCTTTGTCCCCGTTGGCGGCGGCAGTGGCGCCGCCGGCGCGGCGCTGGTCGCTGCTGCGATCAAGCCCAGCCTGCGCGTCGTGGGGGTGCAGGCGGATCGGGCGCCAGCCGCCTACCAATCCTGGCGGCAGCGCCGCATGGTCGAGGTGCCGAGCACGACCTGCGCCGAAGGGCTTTCGACGGGTGCCGGTTTCGCCTTGCCTCAGGCCATGCTCTGGGACCTGCTTAAAGAGTTCATGTTGGTCACTGACGAAGAAATTCGCCGCGCTATGGTGTGGATGGTGGAGCGTGCCCACACGCTAGCCGAAGGAGCCGCTGCCTCGTCATTGGCCGCCGCGTTTCGATTGCGGCACGAACTGGCCGGCAAGAAGGTCGGCCTGATATGCTCAGGCGGCAATACGTCGCTCGAGCAACTGCAGCAAGCGCTCGACGAGTGGTCGGCAAACTCCGTCAATCCTTGAAACACGCAACTTCTCCCCACATCGTGGAGTCATCCATGCGTCGCTTACGGATCGGTTACCCGCTGTTGGCATGTCTGACGCTGCTCGCAACCTGGCAATGGTCGAGTTGGCAATCATCGGCGTGGGCTGCCGTCGTCCCTGCCGGCGCCATCGACCGCATCGACACGATCGTGCGCGAGGGGTTGGAAAAGAAGATCGCTTCCTATGCCGTCGCCGTGGTAAAAGATGGCCGCCTTGTGCTCGCCCGCGGCTACGGCTTTGCCGACCTCGAAAACAGCGTGCCCGCCTCCGCCGAAACCATCTACCGATTGGGCTCGATCACCAAACAGTTCACGTCGCTAGCGATTCTGCAATTGGCCGAGGCAGGCAAGCTATCCGTCGACGACGAACTGACGAAGTTCCTCTCAGATTATCCGGTGCAGGGGCACAAAGTCACGATCCACCAGTTGCTCAATCACACGTCGGGCATCAAAGCCTATACCAGCCTTCCCAATTTCTTTCGCACGGCACGGCAGGATCTGTCGCACGAGGGCATGCTCGCGCTCTTTAAGGAACTGCCCTTCGATTTCGAGCCGGGCGAGAAGATGCAATACAACAATTCCGGCTATTATCTGCTGGGCCTAGTGATCGAAAAGGCCAGTGGCCAAAGCTATGCCGAGTATCTTGCCGACCACGTCTTCAAACCGCTGGGAATGCACGCCACGCGATACGGTGATATGCGACCACTGATCCCGCACCGGGCCCAAGGCTACAAACGATCTCTCGGTGAGCTGGTGAACGACGATCCGATCAGCATGAACGCTCCTGGCGCCGCGGGGGCACTCGTGTCGAACGTGCTCGATCTGGTGAAGTGGCACCAGGCGCTCGAAGCCGGCGACTTTCTTTCCTCGGCATCTTACGATGCCTTATACCGCCCCACTAAGCTGGCCGACGGTAAAGAGCAAAAATATGGCTACGGCTGGGGATTGGGCGAAATGTCCACCCATCGCAAGCTGAGCCACGGCGGCGGCATCAATGGCTTTTCGACTATGATTGCCCGCTACCCGGACGATCGCCTGGCGGTGATTGTCTTGTCAAATACCGCCGGTGCGCCCGCCAGCGGCATCGAAAGCCATATTGCGAAGGTAATGCTGGGTATCGAGGAGAAACCGGTGGTCGATCTGCCGGCCGACGAACAATTGCTCAAGCCGCTACTGGGCACGTACGAGTTGAACGAAGGAAAACTGCAGATCACGATGGAAGAGGGGAAACTGCAGGCACAATCGCCAGGTCAGCCGCGAGATCGTTTGAAATACCAGGGAGATCGGCAATTCGTTTCGACCTCTAACGACGACGTCCGCTTTACGTTTAAGCAGGCCGAGGGCAAGGTGACAAGCATCGATATCGAAGGCCCCGGCGGATCATCATCGGCCAAGCGTGTCGAGCCTTAGCCGCTGCGCTGATAAGCGTCGTGTATTGCTCCTGTAACCTCAGCCGCTGACGAACGCCCTATGGCCTTGCGAACTCTCGCCGCCGACCTGGTCCGGCTGTTCGACGCGGCAGCAGGCCCCGTGTTCGTTCTCGACGACAAGCGGCGGATCGTCTTTGTCAACGATGCCTGCGCCGCATGGACCGGTTGCTCGGCCAATGAGCTGGCGGGTCAGGAGTCGCGTTACCACTCCAGCGCCGAAGTCACGGGCCCCGCGGCCGTGGCCGCCGCTTTGGCCCCGCCCCCCGAGGTCTGGAACGGTCACCGCGCCAGCGCGATCGTTTCACTTGCCGGGCTCGACGGAGCGCTGATTCCTCGTCATGTCGACTTTGTACCACTGGGCACCGACGCGCTGGAGATGGTTGGCGTAGTGGCAATTGCTTCAGCCCGCATCGCGGACGCCGACGCGGTAGAAGCACTCGCCGGCAACCAGGCGACGAGAGAATCGTCAGCCCAAGAATTGCACGAACGCCTGGCTCGTTGGCGGCGCAAGCTGGCCGGCCGTTTCCACCTCGACCACCTGCTGGGCGACAGCGCCGCGATGCGCCAGGTGCGCAACCAGGTCGAGTTGGCCGCTGGCAGCGCGGCGAGTGTAACGGTCATCGGTCCGGCCGGGTGCGGGCGGCAGCACGTGGCCCGCGCGATTCATTATGGCCGCGCGGCGCAAGCGGCCGGTTCGCTAGTTCCATTGGTCTGTCCACTGTTGAGCGGCAGCCTGCTGGAATCGACCATCCGGGCCATGGCGCGCGCGAGCTCCTCGACCCCGACGGCGCGCCCGGCCACACTTTTGTTGTGCGAGGCGGATCAATTAGCCGCCGAAGCGCAAGAGCAACTGGCCCGCAGTATCGCGTCCGGTCTGAGCTTCCGCATTATCGCGACGGCGCGAGAGTCGTTGGCAACCTTGGCGGCGCAGGAGAAGTTTCGCCCCGATCTGGCCTGCGCCTTGTCGACGGTCGAGATCCGTTTAGTGCGATTGGTCGACAGGCTGGAGGACTTGCCGCTGGTGGCGCAGCGGTTTGTCGAAGAGCAGAACCGGCAGGGGGGCAAGCAACGGGCCGGCCTTTCGCCCGAGGCCATCGATCGGCTGATGATCTACACCTGGCCCGGCAATGTGGCGGAATTGGCCGAGGTTATCGCGGCGGCACATGCCCAAGCCGAGGGCCCCAGCATTGGTCCGGGCGACCTGCCGGCCAAGATCCAATTGGTGCTCGACGCGCTGGCCCGGCCGCGCAAGGTCGAACCGACGATCGTGCTCGAGCAGTTCCTGGCGCGCATCGAGGAAGAACTGATCCGCCGCGCTCTGGCCCGCGCCAAGGGGAACAAGACCAAGGCGGCCCGCCTGTTGGGCATGACCCGCCCGCGGCTGTACCGCCGTCTGGTGCAGTTGGGGCTGGAGAAGGATCCCGAGTAAGCGTGCCGCCCGCAGCGTGGATTAAGCCCGAGTGATGTGCTACGCTCGTACGCTTGGCGTGGACTTCGTCGGGGAAATTCCAAACGTTCGATGGGACGAGTTTGCAGGGCAATGACTGCACAAAATCAAGGTGACGTTCGCTGCCGCGGCGTGCGCGGCGCCACAACGGCCGACGGCAACACGCGGGAAGAGATCCTGCAGGCCACGCGCCAGCTGTTGGCGTTGATGATCCGCCAGAATGGCATCGAGCCGCACGATTTGGCGAGCGCCATCTTCAGCACGACGGTCGATCTCGACGCTGAGTTTCCGGCCCTCGCTGCTCGGCAGTTGGGTTGGCTCGACGTGGCCTTGCTTTGTACGCACGAGCTCGACGTGCCAGGCTCGTTGCGGAATTGCATTCGTGTGCTGCTGCACTGGAATACGACGAAGCCGCCAGGCGAACTCGCTCACGTATACGTCAAAGGGGCGAGCATCCTGCGGCCCGACCTGTCGCGCCTGCCGCCGGTCGATTGGGACGAACTGGAAACCTGGATCGACGAGGAACTCGCCAACCAGTCCAAGCATCGCGCCCCGCGCCCTCAATAGCGGCACGCGCCCGTCGTCGCGATTTCTCTCCCCGTCGGAAGCACGCGGATATGCAAGTCGAGTTGGCAGGAAAAACGGCGATTGTCACCGGCGGCGCCCAGGGAATCGGTCGGGCGATCGTCGCGCAACTGGCGGCCAACGGTGCCGCCGTGGCCATTATCGATTTGGTCACGGAAGCGGCCCGCGAGACGGTCGCAGCACTGACCGCCCAAGGGCAGCGTGTGGCCGCCTATGCGGCTGACGTGGCCGATGCCGCGGCGATGGGTTCCGTCGTCGCACAAGTTGTCGAACAGTTCGGTTCGGTAGACATCCTGGTCAACAACGCCGGCATCAACACGGTCAAAGATCGTCTGCCCATTCAGGAATACAGCCGCGAGGATTGGGACCGTATCCTGCGAGTCGACCTGACGGGCGTGTTTGTCGTCTCCCAAGCGGTGATTCCGCGGATGTTGGCGGTGGGCGCCGGCCGGATTATCAATATCGCCTCGGTAGCCGGCTTGGTCCCGTTGCGGTTGCAAAGCGCCTTCGTAGCAGCCAAGGCGGGTGTGGTGAACCTGACACGCTCAATGGCGCTCGAGCTTGCGCCGCGCGGCATTCTGGTCAACTGCATCGCCCCCGGCTCGATCATCACGCAGGGAACACGCGCGCTATTCTACGGCGCCGACGGTACCTACTCGGAACGGGCCGCCAGCCTGATTGCGCACATTCCCGTGGGCCGGCCAGGCACGCCCGAGGAAATTGCCCACGCCGCGCTGTTTCTCGCGGCCCCCGAGGCAAGCTACGTAAATGGTGCCGTGCTCACCGTCGACGGCGGTTGGACAGCCGGCTACCATCGCGAGTGGTAAACGTAACAAGGCTTTCCTGACGCCACTGTGAATCCCAATTCTTCAAAACCACGAATCACACGAATCGCACGAATGGAGCAAGCGGGTCACCTGTCGGGTTTTTCCTGCCGTCTTTCTTGTTCGTGTCATGCATGTGATTCGTGGTTGTAGTTGCCTTTCGTTCCGACATGGACTTTCAGCGGTGAACCGATGGCCGAAATCAAGCTTTATCAGGGCTACCCTCCTAGCACCGGGCGGATTCCAAAGCCCGACACGCCCGTGCAGCCCAATATCGTTACTGTGAAGGACGGTTGTCCGGTGAAGTATCCTGGCTGCGAAGGGATTGGAGTGCGCGTGGCGCATCCCTCGAACCCTCGGGCCCCGGCGCAGAGCTTTGGCCAGGTCGTGTTCTTCGTTCCACCTCACGCGGTGCTGAAACCAGGCAGCCACGAAAGTGAAGAAAGTTATTACATCCTGCGCGGGCGAGGTGTCATGACGCTGGCCGGCCGGCGCGTCGACGTCGAGCCCGGCATGTTCGTTCACTTGCCCCCTTGGTGCGAACATGGCATCGAGAATACCGGCGACGAAAGTCTCGACGTGCTGATCACCACCTCGCCGCCGCATCCGTAACGATTAGGAAAGATAGTTGGGCTCGTAACTCGCTATCTTACGCGGTCGTTCTGCCGTGTTTGGCCTTTCCAGACACAACGCATCTAGTTGCGAACACACGGGTGCCATGCCCACATCCTGTGTGGGCATGCGAACAGTTTTCGGGTCAGAGGCATGTCCATGCTTGGCGTGGAAATGGCACCCGGCGTTCTCTCTTGATCAGCGAGCTTGTGCGATGACCGACCCCATAACGCTGTCTCCATGTCGTCGCCGGTCTGCTGCCCGTCGCAACCTTTTACCGGCCGCGGTGATCTCGATGGACGGCAGGCCCCGGCAGGAACTGCAAGGCAAGTAAATCTGCCTAGGATTCTTGTCCAGCGCTTGCTTGTGGGCTATTTTGCTGCCATTATCGAAGCCCTGGCGCGACACCCAGTACGCGCCTCTGGCCGAGCGCGATCGGCCGCGCGCAATCGCCCCCACACGCAAACGCATCCGCGTTCCCACCGCGAGGCCGCCCATGGCGGAAACGTTGACGACTACTAACCCTGAGACCCTGCACCAGCAGGGGCAGGCTCCTTGGCCCGGCTCGCACGAGATGCCGCGCTGGAACCAGGGGCCGCTCGTCGATGCGCCGTACTTTACCTGGCGCAATTGGTTCGCCATGCTCGGCCCCGGACTGCTGATGGGGGGCGCTGCCATTGGCGGCGGCGAGTGGTTGATGGGGCCGGCTGTCACGGCCCGCTACGGCGGTGCGCTCATGTGGCTGGCTACGCTGAGCATCCTGGGGCAAGTGGTCTACAACCTGGAAATCAGCCGCTACACGCTCTACTCGGGCGAGCCTATCTTCACGGGCAAATTTCGCACGCTTCCGGGACCACGTTTCTGGCTCACCGCTTATCTGATACTCGATTTCGGCGCAGTGTTTCCTTACCTGGCCTCGAACGCTGCCGTGCCGCTTTCGGCCGTAATCCTGGGGGCGATCCCTAGTGCGAACCCGCAGGAGACACCCTGGACCTCGTTCGATCTGCTGGGGCAGCACTTTGATTTTTCGCAGGCTTTCCTGATTCAATCGCTGGCGTTCAGCGTTTTCTTGGCGTCGCTGCTGCCGCTGATCTTCGGCGGCAAGATCTACAGCGCGCTGAAGGCCGTGATGACGTTCAAGATCGTGACCGTGTTCAGCTTCCTGCTGTTCATTGCGATCTGCTTTTCAACATTCTCGACCTGGCGCGAGATCGGCACCGGTTTCGTCAAGTTTGGTACCGTGCCGATCCAGGGCGCCAATGACGCGGTCGATAATGTGTTTCTTTCCGTCTTGCGCGGCGACGGCCTGCCGCACGTCGACTTTAGCACCATTGCCATGCTGGCCGCCTTTGCCGCCATTGCAGGGCAGGGGGGACTGTCGAACGCACCCCTGAGCAACTACACCCGCGACCAGGGATGGGGAATGGGATATCACGTCGGCGCGATTCCCAGCGTCATCGGCGGCCGCAATATCGCGCTCTCGCACGTAGGCATGGTGTTCGAAGTGACGCCCGAATCCTTGTCACGCTGGCGGCGTTGGTACCGGCACGTAATGCGCGATCAGTTGGTCGTGTGGATGCCCGCCTGTTTTATAGGGCTAGCGCTACCCAGCATGTTGTCAGTGCAATTCGTGCCGCGCGGCAAAGTGGCCGACGATTGGACCGTGGCCGGTATGACGGCCGGCGGAGTTGAGAACCATATCAATACCCAATGGGGGTCGGAGGTCGGTCACCTGTTCTGGTATTTGACGCTGCTTTGCGGATTCCTGGTGCTTGCGCCGACTATGGCCTCGACGATCGACGGTTTCGTCCGCCGCTGGGTCGATGTCTTCTGGACGTCCAGCGCCCGATTGCGCGAGTGGGAAACCAAGAGAATTCGCAATCTCTACTTTTATGTGCTGACGGGCTATTCGGTGTTTGGGCTGACCATGCTGTATCTTGGCAAGCCATTGATGCTGCTGACGATCGGCACCAATATCATGAACTTCGCGTTGGGATTCAGCTGCTGGCACGTGCTGGCGCTGAATCTCATCCTGTTGCCGCGCGAACTGCGTCCCAATTGGTTTATGCGCACGGGTCTCTTTTTTGCCGGGCTGTTTTTCATTGTGCTCTCAATCATCGTGGCCATCCAAACGGCCAGCAAATTCGGTTTGATATAGCTGTCCTGCCGCCGATTCCGTCCCTCCTGTGTTTCCCTTCGCCGCGGATCTGTACCTGATGAATGATGCGAAAACTCCCTGGTATCGCGAGCTGACGCGATACCACTGGTTCGTGCTGACCGTGGCGGCCTTGGGCTGGCTGTTCGATACGATGGATCAGCAACTCTTTACATTGGCACGCAGGCCGGCCATGCAGGAATTGTTGGCCGTACCGGCGCCGCCCGACGAGACCAGCGAAGCCGCCAAGCTGCGAAAGGACAAGTTTGCCAAAGACGTGGCAGATTACGGTGGATACGCCACGTCGATCTTCTTGATCGGGTGGGCCACCGGCGGATTGGGTTTTGGCATTCTGGGGGATCGCATCGGGCGCGCCAAAACGATGCTGTTCACGATTCTCCTTTATTCGCTTTTCACCGGGCTGAGCGCGTTTTCGCGCGGTTTTTGGGACTTTGCGTTTTACCGGTTCCTGACAGGCTTGGGCGTGGGAGGCGAGTTCGCGGTCGGCGTGGCGCTGGTGGCCGAAGTAATGCCCGACAATGCGCGAGCCTATGCACTCGGCCTGTTGCAGGCACTGTCGGCCGTGGGCAATATCACAGCGGCGCTGATCAATATTGGGTTTGGCCAGATGCAAGAGTCGGGCCTGATCGGCAGTCTCACAATTTTTGGCACCAAGCTGACGGCTTGGCGTCTGATGTTTGTCGTGGGGACCGTGCCGGCACTGTTGGCGGTGGTGATTCGCCGGCGCTTGAAGGAGCCCGAGCGCTGGCAGGCCGTCGCACACGATGGCACAGCCGTCAAGCAGCTAGGCTCGTATGGGCAGCTTTTCGGCGATCCGCGCTGGCGCAAAAACGCAATCGTCGGGCTGTGCCTGGCATTTGCTGGCGTCGTCGGTTTGTGGGGTATCGGGTTCTTCGCCCCCGACCTGGTCCGCTCAGTATTCACGCAGCATTTCACCGAGCAGGGCTTAACCAAGGAAGAGGTCGAAGCGAAGCTCTTTTTGTGGACTGGTATCAATTCGGTAATGCAGAACCTGGGCGGCTTCTTCGGCATTTACGCCTTTAGCGTGATCACGCATCGGATCGGGCGGCGCTATTCCTTTGCGATCGCGTTCATAGCAGCGCTAATTAGTACGGCCTTCTTCTTTTGGTACGTCGGTCGCTTGAGCGATCTGTTCTGGATGACGCCCCTGATGGGCTTCTGCCAACTGGCCCTGTTCGGCGGCTACGCCATCTATTTTCCCGAGTTGTTCCCGACGCGCCTCCGCAGTACGGGGGTGTCGTTCTGCTATAACGTGGGACGCTTCATCGCGGCGGTCGGCCCGTTCATGCTAGCCAAGCTGACCACCGACATCTTCACGAAGGCCCACGGCTACGAGCGCGAGCCGATGCGCTATGCCGGTGTGGCGATGTGCGCCGTCTTTTTGCTGGGACTGGTAGTCCTCCCCTTCGCCCCCGAAACCAAAGGGCGCCCGCTCCCCGAGTGAACTGGGTTCGCGCGCCTGTTGCTCTAGGCAGTAGCCTGTGCAGCATTCCAGCTTGGTGGTTGGGGCGCGTCGTGGGAGTCGGACGCACGCGTCTGCCCCTGAGAGATCGCGATTCGGCGGCCAAGCGGCCCTACGATTTCGTCTCGCCTGCCCGGCGCACTCTTTTTCAGACATTCTTTCGCGCCGGCGGTTCACGTCGTTGCCGCACGGCTCTTGCACTTCAGCGCTATTGGGTATGACTTGGCAAGCGTTGCCAGCATTGCAGGCGATTGACCGTTGACTTTGCCGGTCCGCTAAATCACGGGCTTTGGCGAAATTTTTCCGGTCGCGAAGATTTTAACGAAAGTTACATCTGCGGTGAGTCCGATAGTCAGCCCTGGAATCGATAGGCTCGTGCTAGCACGGCAGATCGGTCAGCGCAGGGAGCGATGAAGGTAACCGCAATGAACATGTCGTCCGTGATACGAAGCACTGAATTCGCCAAGCTCGTCCTAATGGGACTGCTGGTGCTGGCCGCCGGCCACACTCTGCAGGCCCAAACTGTGGCCGATGCTGACGGGCCGGACTTGCGCCCGGCGCCGACTCAAACGGGAGATTGGCGTTACGAAGCCCCGGCCAGCGCGCCGTCGGATCAGAGCGAACCGCGTCGTCATCAAACGATCGACCGTTCGCGCCCGCGCAGCCGTGCGGCTCAATCGGTCGGTCCGCGCGTCGATCGCCCGGCCAGGGGCGCCGGTAACGATGGCACCTACGATGAACGTGGCGAAGCACGCGGCCGCCGTGATCAAGGTTACGACCGCCCTGGCCAGCGCGACCAACAATTCGATCGTCGCGACCGCACCACCGACCGTCGCGACGCCAACTACGTCCGTCCCGACGGCAACAATTACGGTCGCGATCAAGCCGCTGCCCGCGCCGAGCAGGAATACCGCGATGGAGAAGGCGACTCCGAAGTCTCGCCTCGCGCACCGCTCCAACCGCAATACGATAGCTTCGGTTCGCAGGACAACAGTCGCCACACATCTGCGGTTCGTCGCATACGCCAGGGTCCTAACCAACAGGATCATCAGGTCGACGTTCATCAACACAACAGCAACCAACGCGGCATCACCCCGCACAACAACACCCCGTACAGCAACGGCCCGTATCAAGAGGCCAATCAGGCACCGCCGCGCCGTCCGTATCGGGACACCGATCCGCGTTACGCTCGCTCACGCGACAACCATGTCGAGCCGGTCGGCTATCAATGGCGTGCCGCACGCGAGGATGCGCAACGGGCGCAGCTCTCCGAGGCGCCGGCCTACGTGCCCGGTGCGGCAAGCGACACGGCCGATGGCGCCCCCACACGCCCCGTGAGCCGCACTGCCCGAGCGCTTTTGCCCGAACATGATTACCTTGAAGAAGGTCCGTCGCTACCTCGCACCGCGGCACGCACGCGCTACACCCAGACCGGAACCAGTCGCACCTTCGAGTTGCCTCCGGGCGCAGAGCTGGTGCAACCGCAGCCCGATCCCATGGGGGGCCAGGCCGGCGGCAACATCGTCTACGACGACGGCCGCACGAGCGGACCTCCGGGGAGCTACGGTGCGCAAGGTTTCAGCGACGACGGTGCCGCTCCCGATGGCTACGACGATGGTGGATACGGCGGGTACGGTGGCGGCTACGACGGCTACGGCCGGCCCATGTACTCGACGCCTTGCCCCGAATGCGGTTCCTGCTGCGGCGGCATCAGCTGTCCGCATCGCTGGTTCGACGAGTCGTCGGTCTTCGCCGGTGTACACGCCTTCAAGGGAGGGCTCGATCAGGGACAAAACGGCAACTTTGGCTTTCAGGAAGGCGTCAACTTCGCCGGTTCGCTGTGGCACCAATACGGCATCGGCTATCAAGTCGGCGCTCAGTTCGTGCAAAGCGATTTATCCGGATCTAATATCGCCAGCTCGTTCAACAACTCGCGGCAACAGAATTTTCTGACCGCCGGCTTGTTCCATCGCCCAGCGTGTGGCAATGGCCTGCAAGGAGGCGTGGTATTCGATTGGCTCGACGACCGGTTTTACTCGCACACGCGGTTCACCCAGATGCGTGGCGAAATCAGCTACATTACTCCGTACGGAAATGAGTTCGGCTTCTGGGGCGCGTTTGCGACTGGCACCAATCAAACGGTACAGATCAGCAGCACGACGGCGCTCACGTTTGGATCTGTAAACATGTACAACTTCTTCTATCGCAAGAATTTCACCAACGGCGACCAGGGACGCATTTGGGGCGGTTTCACCGGCGATGCGGGTGGCATCTTCGGTGCCGACTATCGCGTCCACATGTCCAACCAGTGGGACTTGATGGGCGGCTTCAACTACTTGATCCCCGGCAATGGCAAGAGCGATGGCGGCTCGACTCAAGAGTCGTGGGGCCTGGCGATGAACGTCGTCTGGTATCCGACCCGCCGCGCCTGCGGCATCCACAACGGACCGTTCCGCTCACTGTTCGGCGTCGCCGACAACAACACCTTCATGGTGCGCGAGAGATAGTCGGTGCTTGATAAGTCGTCGCGAGCCGCGCCCGCGACGATTCGCGATGCAGGGTAAACCGCCCTACAACAATCAAGACGTTATCTCGAAGCGCGACGCGTCGCCATGCTTTCCTAGGTCCGACAGGATGGCCGCAGGGGGCCATTTTTACGCTCGCGTGAGCATGCCAAGCGCACATCGCCAAGCATAAAAGCATGCCCACGTCGGTGTACCTCCGTGGGCATGGCACCGGGCACGTCCTCGCCGTCACCGTCCTCCGGGGCAGGGCAAACTCAAGGGCCTGTTTGTCGTCGGCGGACAAGAAACGCAACCGCGCCGACAAGGGCCAACACGGCCGTCGACGGTTCCGGAACGGGTGTTGCCATAAACCCGTGACTAGTACTTTGCACTAACGGCGGGCTACCCGTGACGGATATGTAATAGCCTACGACGGTGTTCCCGGATATCCCGAGCACTGCGGAACCACCATTCCCCAACGGATCATCCAGTGTCGTATACGACACGCCGTTGTACAAAAACCCGTGTATGTGTCCCCCAGCATCGAAATATGTGCCGACAATGTCGTTTCCGGAGATGCCAACCGCCAAAGTTCCGACTCCCAATGGATCATTGAGCGTCGAAAACGTCGAGCCGTTGTACAGAAACGAGTGCCCGTTATTGGCAGCGTCGTAGTAGGAGCCAACGATATTGTTGCCCGAAATTCCATACAGTTGGGTACCCTTCACGCCCAGCGGATCGTCCAGCGTCACGTAGGACGATCCGTTGTACAGAAAGCCGTGGAGGCTGTTTGCGGCGTCCCCGTAGCTGCCCACAATATTGCTCCCAGAAATCCCATAGGCGGTGGTCCCGTTGGCTCCCAACGGATCGGCCAGGGTCGTGTACGACGAACCGTCGTAGAGGAAACCTTGGCTGATATTGGCTGAGTCCGTGTACGCGCCGACGATATTACTTCCCGAGATTCCGAGGGCAAGGGTCCGAGTGGTGGTCAGAGGATCGTCGATGCTCGTAAAGGATGCGCCATTGTAGAGAAACCCGCCGCCAGTGCCTCCGGAGTTTTGGTAATAACCGACTATATTGCCGCCAGAAATCCCCACTGCGGTTGTCTGGTTGGCTTGCGGATAGTCAATCGTTGTGTAGGTCTGAGAAGTTGCCGTCGTCGCCGACCCGGTCGCGATGCCGAGAATCAGCAGATAGCTACCGACCTTTGTTCCCCAACCGTGCGAGTCATTCGCCAGCCGAGTTCCGTGCGCAGTCCCATTAAGTCGTTGAAACATGATTGACCTCTCCGTTCTGTTCCGAGAACGATGAGATAAACGAGTCCGATTATGTTCGATCAGGTCTCAGTAACTACCCCCGTCAAGAATGGCCAATCTGGTTGGCCCGACGTCAGATGATTGCAACGCTGAAAACTTGATCATAGTTCGCCCCACAGCGTTAGAACGACCACATGTTAGCCGCGCCGATGACCCGTGCCAAGTAGAATTCCCGAATCTGACGGCGACGTAATCCAATTGACCAGCCCGAGCCCAAATGCCCCCCTCGCTCGCATACCCCCCCTGCGCTACAGTATCGTATTGAGCGTCCCCTGCATGGCCGATTTGCGTGACGCATCGCGCGGACGATTAGAAACCTTCGCACACAAGGAATTCGACTCATGATTCGCACTCCCTTTCGTCCATACCCGGCCCTCTGCCGGGCAACGTGCTGTGTCTTGCTGCTTGCTCTTTCAGTGGCCACGTCACTGCTTTCACGCGACGCGCTGGCCGATGATGCGCCGGTCGTTCCGCCGCGGAAAGGAAAGACCGAAACCATAAAGCTCTTCAACGGCAAGGATCTCACTGGCTGGGTTGGGCATCCCGAGCTGTGGAGCGTGAACGAGGGGGTGATCGTCGGCAAGAACAAGGAGCCGGTGAAGGTCAGCACCTATTTGCTCACCGACAGAAAAGACTTCTCCGATTTCCGCCTGCTGGCCACGGTCAAGCTCGTCGAGTCCGAGATGCACTCCGGCATCGCCATGTGGGGGCGCAACGCGCCCGAGCATGGAGACAAGTACACCTTCGCCGGCCACCTGGTGATGTTCCCCTCGGGCTGGAGCTTTCATGATCTGTTCGGTCGCGGCGGATTGCCGGTCGACGGTGCGCCAGCCAAGCAAGTGGGCAAGCAGCACGATTGGAACGAACTCGAGATTCTGGCCCAGGGCAATCGCATCCGCCTGGTGGTCAACGGAACGCAGGTCGCCGACTGGCGCGATCCTAAGGTCGATGCCATGTACGAAGGGCCCATCGGCCTGCAACTGCACTCGAACACCGTGCCGCAAGAGATTCACTTCAAGAATCTTGAGCTGACCACTTTTCCTGAAGACAAGCTGATCACGCTCAAGCCGTGACTTTATGCGTCGCACTTAAATAGTGCTGCCGTGCGAGACCAACGTGCAGCCTCGCGCGTACTTGTGGGGCTTGATCGTGGGTGTCGACGTTAAGCGATCAGCTCAAAAAGGCCGGCTGCTCCCTGGCCGCCGCCGATGCACATCGTCACCACGCCCCATTGAGCCTGGCGGCGTACCATCTGGTTCGCCAATGTGCCGACCAGGCGCGAGCCGGTCATGCCGAACGGATGTCCGATCGCGATCGAGCCGCCATTGACGTTCAAACGCGCCGGGTCGATCCCTAGCTTGTCGCGGCAGTAGATCACTTGCACGGCGAAAGCCTCGTTCAGCTCCCACAGGTCGATGTCCTTCACCGCCAGCTTGTGCCTGGCGAGCAAGCGCGGCACGGCGTAGATGGGGCCGATTCCCATTTCGTCCGGTTCGCAGCCAGCTACGACGAAGCCGCGGAAAGCCACCTTCGGCTTCAGCCCCAGGGCCTGCGCCTTTTCGCGCAACATCAAAAGCGAGGCGCTGGCTCCGTCGGAAAGTTGCGAGGCGTTGCCGGCCGTCACCGAACCTTGCCCACTGTTCGGATCGAAGTACGGCTTTAGCGATGCTAGCCCTTCGAGCGTGGTGTCGGGCCGGTTGCACTCGTCTTTGTCCAGCAGGTGTTCTTCCTTGCCGACGACGGCGCCGGTCTTCTTGTCGAGGATGCCGCGCGTGACTTTCATCGGCGCCAGCTCTTCGTCGAAGAATCCTTCTTGCTGCGCGCGCGCCGTCCGCTGCTGGCTCAATAGCGAGTATTCGTCCTGGGCTTGGCGACTAATCTTATAGCGCTTGGCCACCACTTCGGCCGTGTCTCCCATCGCCATGTACAAGCCCGGCATATGCTCGGCGATCCATGGATTAACATCCGTCTTCACGCCCGCCAGCAGAGTGATGCTCTCAACGCCGCCGCCTATCGCGACGTCGGCTCCTTCGTGCATGATTTCGTGCGCGGCCATCGCCGTGGCTTGCAAGCCCGAGGAACAGAAGCGGTTGACCGTCGCCGCCGCGACCGACACCGGCAGTCCTGCCCGCATGGCCGCGATGCGGGCCACGTTCATTCCCTGCGGACCTTCGGGATAGCCGCAACCCAGCACGACGTCTTCGATTTCGGCCGGATTCAAGCCCGGCGCCTTGTCGACCACGTGGCGGATGACGTGTGCTGCGTAATCATCGGGGCGCGTGATATTCAACGAACCGCGAAACGACTTGGCCAGCGGCGTACGGCTGCTGGCAACAACAACGGCTTCTCGCATGGTGGCATCCGGGGCGTGAGAGGATAAGTGATGGGGCGTCGCATGGTCAAATCGGCACGGGTTTTGTGCGACGCATCCCGAGCAGAGAACTCGCAGACTCCCGCCAGCCTACCGACGGTACGGTTCCACGGCAAGCCGCTGCGAGTGGCAATCGGGCTACAAGCTCCGCAAAAACGCTACGAGCGCCGCTGCTTCCTCAGTGGACAGATCCCCCTCCGACCCGTGGCCGAATTGACGAACCACGTCAGTCAACATCGCGGCGCGATTGTCGTGGAACAGGCGCTCGCGCCAGCGCACGCCGCGCAGCGATGGCGGATTGAACCGGTTGCGCCCCAGTTCGTCGGCCAACCCCACGTCGTATGCGCCCGCTGAGGTGTAGGTAGCCGATTGGTGGCACTGGCTGCAACCGCTGCGCTCGAATACGGCACGGCCCGCGGCGATCAACTCGATCTGTTCACCTTCGGTAATTCTTTCCTTTGGCGGCGCCGGCAGCGTGCGCAAATATGCCGTGAGTGCGGCAACGTTGTCGTCCTTGACATTGTGCGACCGCATCGTGGCCTGCAGCGAGCCGCGAACCTGATCTTCCAGCCGTGCGACGTGACCGTCCCAGGCCCAGGGGCCTGTGTCGGCGGTGCCCAACAGCGACAAGACCCGTTTTGCCGCGCCGGCCGAGCCATCGCCGAAGTTGTCGCTGGTCAATCCGTTTGTGTGTCCATCGGTATGGCAACTGTGGCAGCTATACCAGCCGTCGAACGACAGGCGTGCGTCATAGAACAGCATTTCGCCCCGTTCGGCAGTGGATAATTGCGGTCGCGGTCCCAGCGAGATTGTTTGCTCCTTGGTACAGCTGTCCATGTCGACCACGCTGATTGCGTCCGCAAAGGTGCTGGCGACATAAATGCGATCCGCGTTCCCGCTTAATGCGACCGCGATGGGTCGGCGCCCGACACTCTCGCGTTGCCAGCCGTTCTGCCCGGCGCGGCGGATCGCGACTTCTTGCACGCCCGATAGCGCCACCACGATATCCCCCGCCGGGCTGACAGCCACACCGGCCGGGTCTCCTGCCCCGGTGCCCAGCCCGCCGATGGTTTGCGTACTGCCAGGCGGAAACGGAAGATGAACGTCGGCCGTCAGCAACTCCATCGGCAGCGTGCGCAATACATTCGTCATGACCGCGCCCCAGAATATGTTGCGCTGCGAAGTATCGACGTTGCTATTGAGGATCTGATGCGCCAACAGCAGTTGCCCGCCGTCGCTCGACGTTGTCATTCCGCGGATGTTGTGGCCGACGAGCTCTCGTACGGAGACCACCGCTTTCGTTTCGAGATCGATCACGGCCAACGACCCGCCAAACGCGTCCGCCACGACTAGGCGCGTATCTTGGGCGGCCAGCGTCATCAATCGGGGGCTGAAAGGAAGCGGAATTGCCTCTCTCGGGAGCAGAACAACGTCGCCCGTCGGCGCGTCGGAACGGTCTTGCAGTGGCCGCAAGTCGATCACACTCACCGCGCGCCCCCACAGCGACGCCACGAAGCAACGTTTACCATCCGCCGAGACGCGCACTGACACAGGCGCCTGAGCGATGGGCGTCCGTGACACCACGCGCAGCGACTCTTCGGCACGCACCAGAACAATGAGCGAATCCGACGCCTCATCCACCGCCAGCAAATAGCTGCCATCAGGTGTCATCGCCAGATCCGCTAGCGTGCGCCCGATATCGATTTCGTCGATCGCCGTACCAGTGTGCAGATCGATCGTGGTGATGCTGCCGCTTGCGCGATTGGCGGTGTAGAGCCGCGCGTCATTCTCGGCCAGCGCCATCGCCACCGGCCGACGCAGCCGCACAGGGGGATCGAATTCGCCGCCACCGACAGGCGGACCCAAGCCTACCGACAGCACCACTCCGGTCATCGCGATCAGCAGCCGAAATGTACCGCGAAACGACATCCGTAGTTCCCTCAAAACGCCCGTCGAGGCTCGTTTACCCTCGAGCGCCGAAACCTCCTGCGCTCTTGCACACAGTCTAACCCTCGAACCATCGAAGACCAACGTGCGGCGATGCACGAGCACAAATGCTATGCGGCGCTGCACGCGTACAAATTCGATACGGCGACGCATGAGAACTAAATCGCAGGATGCCAGCCCTTGGAGGGCCGCTGCGACAGCGACCATTGAAAGCTAATCCATCGTCCCAGCTTCAATCGGTCCAAAGTGTGGCGGGCGGCATTGGCATGTCTGGATCGTGCCACAGCGATTTCAACGGTATTGCTGCCGGTTCGACGTCTCCCGGACGTTGCCACAGCAGCATGCTCTCGCCACTGGCGATAAACGACACCACAGCGATCGGCACCAGGCCAGGCTTCAGTCGCACGCGATGAATTTCCTCGCCGTCGGCCCCGTTGTAGAGCGTTTGCCCGGCAAGGTAGATTTTGCCGCGCCCGAACGCCGAGTACCCATAAAAGCGATGCTCCCCTTCCCGCTCGACGCGCAGATAGCCAAACGCGATCGAATTCAAATCCCGATTCGTCTTCCAAGGCGAAATCTCAGTGACAACGGTCAGTGGGCCGAGCGGCGTCGTGAGCTCGCCAGGGGGCACGATGAATGACCGGTCGTCGGATTGCGACTGCGAGGCAAGCTGCCCAAATTGCAGCCCCGCCAAGCCGGCTTGATAATTGCCAACATCAACCTTTACCGTCGGCGGAAGATTGGCTCGGCGCTTGGCCTCTGCAGAGTCGATTTCCTCGATGCGCTGCTTTCGCAAGTCGACGGGATAAAAGAGCCGATCCGTAGGAATCTCGCTCATGCTTGCCTGGCCCGGCGGTGCCCACTGCACGTCGACCGTATCCCGCCCTGCGATATAACCGATCGACGCGATCGGGACTAAGCCAGGCTGTAGTTCTA
>DASXEJ010000318.1 GCA_036490175.1 Pirellulales bacterium
ATCGGCGCAAGCTTTTGACGGACGCTACGCGGGCGCTCGCGTTCGCGACGTATCGCTCGACTTTCGCACTTCGTCGTCCAATAGCCGGCGGTCAACGACCTTAGGTTTACCCACATTTTTTGGGTCGGAAGGCTCGGGCGCCGTCGACCATGAGCTGGAGTTTCGTCCAGCCACGCCAGAGAGTCAACCAGCCGGGACGGCCGTCGTGGCGACGATTCTGATGGCCGCCCAGTCGGGCCAGCGCCAGGAAGAATGCCGAAACGCTCATTTCGGCTGCGGGCCGACCGCCCCGCCAACCGGCAAGCACGTCCAGGTAGGTTTGCGAGAACAGTTCACGCGCAGGGCGTCGCTCGGCGTCCGGCTGGCGGCTGGCATCACGCAGTTGCAACAACGTCAACGCCACGACCGACAGCAAGGCAATCGCCGGTTGCAAACGCTCCTCAGCCGTGAATTGCAGGTCTTCGATGTTGCAGCCGGTCTTCAGCCCCTTGTGAAATTCCTCGATCACCCAGCGCCGCTCGTACCACTGCACGACGCGCTGCGCGTCGGCAAACGAACCGACGGGCTCGTTCGTCAGCAAGAACCATTCCAGCGTCTTCGCCCCGCTCGGCGGCGCGGGTTCCCACACGCGCACGGCCCACATGCTCAGGGGCTGATTGCCGTGCTCCCCCTTTTTGGCTTTCGGCGGTACCAGCCTCACCGCGGCCGCCGACAGGCACAACTTGGCCGTCCGCGACGGCAAGCCGTTTTTGGCGGGCACCGTGATTTCGCGGCGGCCCCAGGCGAATTGCGAGCGCAGGTGAAGGTGCAGAAAGCTCGCCTGATCGTCCTCCAGGAGCAGGCGCCGGCTGTAAGCCGAGCGGACGACAAAGCGTCGGCCCGAATGCAGTTCGTGTTCCAAGAATTCGAAGGTATCGGCGCCGCGATCGCAAACGTCGACCAGGCGGGCATCGCCAGGAAGTTGCGCCACGCCACGCACCCACAAGCGGCTGATCCGCGACTTGCGATTGCGCAGCTGGGTCTTGGTTTCGTTCTTCGGCGGCTTGACACGGGTATGCAGGATCTGGCTGGTCAATCCGATCACCGCGCCGGCGTCGGCCGAAATGGCCAGGCTGTTGTGACAAATGTAACCGCGGTTCCAGCCCTTGCCGATTTGGCCCAAACCCTTGAGCGATTTGCGCTTCGAGTAGTCCAACTCGGTCGAGTCGTGGAGAATCAAAACCGTTTCCTGCTCCGCCAGCAAGCTCAGCGTCCGCGCACGGTGCGGGGCCAGCACCGCCTCGTGCGTCACCTCCGCGCGATCGAACAAACGGTACAACGCTTTCAGGTTCTGCGGGCGAGGCAACTTGTCGGGCAAGCTGCCGCCGGGATGACGCCGCAACTCGTCGGCCAATGCGATCAAGCGCCGGGTACGACGCGCGTCCCCCAACTCAGCGGTTCCAAAATGGGATTGGCCAAAACTCTCCAGGGTCGCGGTGCTCGACATCGCGCGGGTCTCCAGGTTGACGGGGATCGGTTCGTACTCCGTCATCCTTGGTTGCTATCGCGCACCGCGGCCATCGTGCAAAGCGATTGAAAAAAAGAAAATGCAGTGCAACCCGAGCGATCTCCAATCACCGCACCGTGATCCCACCCACAGCACCGCCGCCGCATCAACCCCATTGAAAAAATTCCACTCCCTCGACATCTACCCA
>DASXEJ010000319.1 GCA_036490175.1 Pirellulales bacterium
TCCGCCGTCGGCCGCGCGATCGCCAATACGGACAAAACAAGGGAGCTCCGAAGTGGGGTCGCCCAACTGATGAGCCACGATCGAGCCGAGCGTGGGGTACTTCACACTGGCCGTGGGAGCGTAGCCTGTGTGCATCAGGAACTGGGCGCGGGCGTGATTGCCCTCTTTCGTAGTCACGGAGCGAACTACCGCAATGTCCTGCATTTGTTTGGCCAATTGCGGTAGGCCGGAGGCGATCTGAATGCCTGAGACACTGGTGTCGATGGCCGAGGTCTCGCCGCCGTTCTCGTGGCCGGCTTTGGGACTGAAGGTCTCGAACTGGCTCGGCCCACCGCGCATGTAGAGCAAGATGCAGGCCATGCCGCGGCTGCGCAACTGTTCGGCCTGGGCACGGACCAGATCCTGCCATCCCAGCGTGCCGGCGGCGGCGCCGGCCAAGGAGACGCCGCGGAGGAAGTCGCGCCGCGCCACTACGCCATCGCGATTCACGCGTGCCCCGACGTGATGCTGCCACAGGTTCATAGCCGCTTTCTCGATTCGTAATGGCGGTTAAATGTACTGGTCAGTCACAGCGTCACAGCGTTTTTCTCAAGCAGGGTGTCGTTCAATCTCGGCCGTCACCCGGCGGCTGAATCATTCGCCGCTCACGGGTTCGTCACTTGCGGTGCGTGAATTCCGTCGAATTGATTAGCGCCCAGAGCACGTCTTCGAATGCCTCGCCACGGTCGTCGATCGAACGGACGTACGACAGGCACTCGGCCATTTCTGCCGGCTTGGGCTCTCGCGCCAGGCAGCGCAAGTACAGCTCTGTAGTGACATTTTCATCGTCGCTGTTCTGCGCTAGCAACTTGTCCAAAACGGCACCGGCACTTTTCGCGTTGATCGCCCGCTGCAACAGCGGCGAATTCATCATCAGCAAGGCTTGCGGAATCGAGGCCGACACTTCGTCGCGCTCAGCACTGGGGTCGTAGCCGAAGGCGCGATCGAACTCGAAGCGCGGGTTGCGCGGGGGGCGCTGTTTGCCCGCCTGGGCGCGAGGCCCCTGCTTCGGCTCGTCGATCGCGAGCGCCGCGGCCAGCGCGTCGAAGATTTGGTCGGCTCGCAACGGTTGTGGACAGCTGGCCGCCGAAGGGGTCGACGCATCGTCGCGCCGCGAATGGCTCACTTGTTGATAGGCCTGCGTTGCCATGATGGTACGCATGAGCCACTTGACGTCGTAATTGTGATCGACAAACGCCTGCGTCAAGAGATCCAAAGTGCGCGGCGCCGCGGCCGTGCGATCTGGACCCATGTCGTCAACGGGCTCGTAGAAGCCATGCCCCACAAGTTCGGCCCAGATGCGATTCACAAAGGCCCGGCCGAACCAAGGGTTCTTCTTGCCGGTGATCCAGTCCGCCAGTGCTGTACGGCGATCAACGTCCGTGGTGCCCACAGCAAGTTGCTCTCCGCTCAGGAAAAACACCGGCTGCATCAATGTTCCCTGGGCGCTAGGATCGTCCAGGTCGGGCATGTAATGCTCGACGTTTCCGCGAGCTTTGCCATCTTTGGGCCGACGCGGCGCTCCATCGCGCGAGACCACCTCGAAACTGACTCGCTTGTCTCCCTCCTTCACCGCACGGATCGCAATCCGCGGGAAGAACGCGGCCAACTCGTGAAATTGCTGCCGCTTCCAGCGATCGGTCTTGTGATCGTGGCATTGGGCACATTGAATTTGCACACCCAGGAAGATCCTGGCCGTTTCGGCAGCGATCTCGGGCGCTTGCGCCATCTGGGCCATGATCAGACCGGTATGACCATTGTCGCGCACGTCGCCGCGTGCCGTGATAAAGGCCCGCGCAATCTGGTCCCAGCGGGCCTCGCCGCTGAGTTGCTCGGCGAGAAACTTGACGATGGCGGGGCCCGTTCGCAGTACCCGTTCGTCGGTGCGCCGGTACAGGATCACGTCGCGGAAGTATTGTCCCCAGTTGCGGCCAAAACGAGCATCGGCCAGCAGTCTGTCGACGATTTGGGCACGTTTATCAGAACTGGGATCGAGAACGAAGGAAGTGATCTCTTCGGGCGACGGCAGCTCGCCGACCAGATCCTGCGAGACGCGCCGCAAGAATGTTTCATCGTCGGTCAGGGCCGCGACGTTGGGGGGCGAAACATTACCGACCGGCTCGGTGGCAGCGACATTAACAAGCAACTCGGCGGCAAGTGTACTATCGACCTGGCGGGCCAGATCGGCCGCCGCGGGAGAATTGGAGTTCTCAGCCAGGTCACCAGCCCGGCCGCTGCCGGCGTGCAGGATCAGGACACCGCAGAGCAAACCGGTCGTACAGCCGAGAAGGGATTTATTCATGGAGAACACGGTTTTTGTCGGGTACTGCTGGCGTGCGGGGTGCCCCGCCTATTGAACACCGGAACGCCGGCGTGAGTTCCGCTGCCGGAGGTTCAAAGCCTTGGCTGTGCCTAAGATTGGTCGTCCCTCGCGGTTTTCACTCCCTGCGACGCCCAATAAGCAAGCCGGCTCGCCTCTGCAGGGGGTTCTCGGTGCCGACGGGACTTGCCGAATGCCGCAAGTCATCGATACTGAAACGCCTTCGCCCCGACAACCCGACCCGTCCAGGTCGGTCGCGGTAGACCGAATGGGGCTTCCTCGAGGTTTCGGTACGACATGAATCCGATTCGGCTGGGGCTGATTGGCTGTGGGTTTGTGGGCCGATTGCACGCCGAACGCCTGTTTGACGACCAACGAGGCCAAATCGTCGTCTGTTCCGACCCCGATCGGGCGGCGGCCGCCCGGCTGGCCGAAGCCTACGCTCCGGAGGCGTCCCTGGAAACCGACGATGTCGCGGCCCTGGGGCGCCACCGCCTGGATGCGGTAGTGATCTGTTCGCCGACTCTACTGCACTATCCGCAGGTTTGTACAGCCTTCGACCATGGTCTGGACGTGCTTTGTGAAAAACCATTGGCACCTGCCCGCGAGCAGATCAGCGACATGATCGATCGGCATCGCCAGCAGGGGCGTATACTGTCGATTTCGTACCAGCGACGATACAAGTCGGCCTATCTGACCGCGCGCCGGGAACTGACGGAAAACGCCGATTATTATGGGCCCCTGCGACAAATACATATCTACGTTTGCGAGCGCTGGCAGCAGGGCATTGGCGGCACCTGGCGCGACGACCCCAATATCGGAGCTGGCTATTTTGGCGATGCCGGCAGCCACCAGATCGACGTGGTTTATTTCATCACCGGGCAGCAGGCCGAATCGCTGTATGCGCTCAGCGATAAGCGCGGAAGCCGCGTCGAAATCGTGACACAGGTAATGGCGCGGCTCACGGGCGGGGCGGGGCTCAACGTACATTTCGTCGGCAATGCCAATCACTGGCGCGAGGACATCCATTTTCATTGCCGCGACGCCGACCTGTTGATCCGCAACGAGCAGTTGCTACGGGCCAAAGACAACCGTATCGAAC
>DASXEJ010000320.1 GCA_036490175.1 Pirellulales bacterium
GTGACAAAAAGCAAAAGGATGGTGCCATCAAGCCATTTCTAGACCAAGGGATCTCATGTGCCGCGGTCAACTACCGCCTGACCGGAACCGATTCGCTGCCGGCTCCGGTTCATGACGCGGCCCGCGCGATTCAGTTTCTTCGCACGAGGGCGCAGCAATGGAGCATCAATAAGTCGCGCATTGCGCTGACCGGCGGCAGCGCCGGTGCCTGCACGTCGATGTGGATCCTTCTGCACGATGATCTAGCGGACCTCACCGCTACAGATCCCGTGCAACGAGAGTCGACACGTGTAACCGCCGCGGCCGCGCACGCGGGCCAAACATCGATCGATCCTCCCGTCATCGAAGGGTGGCTCGGCCCCAATGTGCTAAAGCACCGCATGATCTGGATGGCGGTTGGCGAACCGGACATGGCCAGCGCACTAGCCAACTACAACAAGCATCAGGCCCTGTACCGAGAGTTCTCACCGATCAACCATCTCGATCGCAACGACCCACCGCTGTTCATGGCCTACGGCAACAATATGACATTGCCTTCGGAAGATGCCGGACACGGAATCCATCATCCGGTGTTTGGGCTCAAGATGAAGGAAAAGGCGGATCAGCTCGGGCATGAATGCCATCTCGTGATCGACGGTGTCTCGAAGTCCGACAAATACAAGAATTCCGACACGTTTCTGGCGGATAAGCTGCTAAATGCAAGCGACAGCAAATAGCCAGGCGCAGCGGCCAGTTTTTTGTAAAAATCAGTTGTCGGTTGGCTGCGCCACGCCCATTCGCAGTGAGTAGGTGCGATGTTTTGGAGGCGAAAGTATCCCTGTCTCGTGCGCAGCACCTTACGAAAAGGTTAGCAGCGGCCCGTCGTTGATCCTCCTCGCACCCCCGCAAAAGCGTTCGCCTCGTCAACGCGGATTGTTACATCTTGCGCACTTTGGCGCGGTCTTGATGATTGACGTTGTTCCGGTCGCGATGCGAGGCTAACGTGTCGACCCCAAGAGATCGACGTTTGATGTCAGTAAGCAACTCGAACCGAGATGATCAACCGGCGCTGCATTCTAGTAATCGTTCTCGTGGCCATCGGCCGTCTGCCCGCGCGCGCCGCTGACGTCGCGCCGTCGAATCGACCCAACGAGTTGTATGCTTCCGCGCTGCGCGATTCGGACGCGCCGCCGGCTGCCGTCACCTCGCCGGACGTCTCGGTTTGGCCGCCCAAACCACCTGACCCGGTTCTACCGTCGCAGCCGACGCTTACCGCACAACTCTATCAGCCTAATGTCCAATCCAACATCGTGCAGATGCCACCGCCGTATCAACCACAACCTCAGGTGGCGAGCGTCATTCCCGTCTTGCCGGCTGGAGTGCGCTTGGTGGAATCGACTTGGTACACGCGGTTCGACTATATGCATTGGAACGAGCGACTCGATGGCGCCAATTTCGTGACCGAAAATGGACCGCTATTCACGATCGGTTATCAACGACGCGTCGGCCAGGAGCGGTTTCGCGCTGAACTCTTCGGCAGCCAGGTCAGTTACGCTTCGACGGTGTTCTTTAATGATGGCTCGAGTCAGCCGTTGAATTCTACGACCGACTACTTGGGCGGCCGTGCCGAATATGATTACCTGTTTGACCCCGAGTGGCCGGCGCCGATCGTATTCTTCGGCGGGATTGGTTCACGTTTCTGGATACGCAACTTGCCGGATTCCGTGCTCGATGGCGAAACCATCCGTGGCTATCAGGAGACGTGGTGGACGATCTACCCGTACCTTGGCATGGAAACGCGCCGTGACGAATCTCGCGACGTCGAGTTCTACGGCCGCGGGCGTATCGGCCTGGTGGCCGTCACGTATGAACACCTGACGCTGGACGAAACGACCCTCTTTCCCGGCCCCGGAGTGACAGGGCAAATGGAACTCGGCGTTCGTGGCGAGTTTCTCTTTTTGGCAGGATATTTCGAAGCATTCACCTGGCGGCAGTCGGGCGAATCGCGAGGATTCATGCAACCGTCGTCTCTGCTAGTCACCGTTGGACTGAAGACTGGAATTACATTTTGAGGATCCGGAGAGGCGATGCACAGTTCGTACGCCGCCGGTAGAGCGACGTGAGCTCATTCCGCTCCGCCGGGCCGTTGTGCCCTCTTTGCGCGATCAAGAAATACCTTCGCCTCGGTGTCATCGGGCTGTTGCCGTAGGGATTCTTGAAAACAGCGGATCGCTTCGTCCACTTTTCCCTGTGCTAATAGCACCATTCCCAGGCCGCGATGCGCCGGCACAAGCGTCGGTCGCAGATCAATGGCCTCTCGGAAAGCCCGGGCAGCTTGGTCGAAATTCTCGCGGCTGAGGTAGAGGTTTCCCAGGTCGACGCGCGTCGCCGCACTGTGGGGATCCAAGGCCAGTGCGCGGGCCAGATGCGTTTCTGCCTCGTCGAGTCGTCCCAGGCGCAGCAAAGTATTGCCGAGGGCCCGTTGCGTATCAGCATCTCCTTCCTTGCCGCGCAACGAGTGTTCGAAATAGGCGCGCGCTTCGGCGAACTGGCCGGCATCCTCTCGGATGACGCCCATGGCGTATAGCGCATTTGCGTCGTCGGGCATGATCTCTAGCACCGGTCGAAGTTGCGCTTCGGCTTCGGCGTATCGTTGTGCTTTGAGCAGGGCATAGCCCAGGCCCTTTTTGGCCTGGAAGTTGCGAGGATTCAATTCAATCGCGCGCTCGAACGAGCGAATGGCTTCGACCAGCTTCTCTGATGCATGCTCATCTCTGATCGCCTCCGATAGCAGCAGAGCCGCCAGATTGCCGTGAGGGACAGATTCGTTCGGCGCAATCTGCAGAGCGAGGTGCGCCATGTCATACGCCTCGCCACGTCGGCCGACCGCCAAATAGTGCAACGACAGATTCGTGCAAGCGGCCCAACTCGACGGGTTCTTTTCGAGAGTGTCCGCGTACAACGTTTCCAGGTCGTAATAGATGAAGGTCTGACAGAACGTCAGGACACCGAGCGCGAACAATACGACCCCGGCCGCAAAGTGATCAGCGCCCTGCCAACGGTCGGGCCGTCTTGCCAATAACGACGTTCCCCCGGCCGCTGCCAACGCCAAAAGTGCAATGCTGGCATGATATTGAAAATGGTCGGCAACAAATGAATAGCGAAACGGATAGACGTCGAAAAACCCAAGAGCGGGGACGAGTATGCCAGCAAAAATCAGAATCGCCGCCAGTGGGCCACGGCCCCATAGCAAGCGTGCCAGCCAGAGCGCCGCAATGGCCGTCACTGCCGCGAGAGGGAACAAGGACTGCCACCACTCGCGACCATCGATCGTCCAACGTGGATAGAAGAAGGTCAGGGGAACGGGCCAGGCGAGCTTTCCGGCGTAGAACCACAGGTCTCGGCCCGCCAACAACAGCCGTTGGACAGAAGTCAACGCCCACTCGTCGCCGACGGCTCCGACCACGTGAGATTCCGCCCACACGGTGATCAGCCCCAGCGACACGCCGACAGCCAAGAACGGCAACAGCGGCAGCACGTCGCCCCACACGATCTGGCCCCGTTTCCACCAAATGAGCACCAGCAACACCGCCGGCATGCTGACCACGACCGTCTTGCTGAACAGAGCGGCCACAAATAGCAGCAAGGACGCCAGGTAGAACAATGTGCGTTCCTTGTCTGATGCCGTCGATTCGCCTTCGGCAGGGGCGTACCGCCAGTAGCAGAATATCGAAGACAGGGCGAGCGCGAGCGACAAGACGTTTTTGCGCTCGGTGATCCAGGCCACCGATTCGACTTCCACCGGATGCACCGCAAACAACGCGGCGCCCAACCACGCTCCCGGCACGCGCAATCGCAAGAGCAGTCTCCAAACGAGCACGGCGTTCACAGCATGCAACAAAATATTTATCGCGTGAAAACCGGTCGGATTAAGACCCCAGATGTGCCGTTCGATCCAGAAGGTAGTATGAACTAGCGGATAGTATTGCGGCACGGCGCCTAATTCAAACCAGATGCGACGCAGACCGTCTAGGGAGTCGAGCGTCGCATTCTCCGTAACATAGACGTCATCGTCCCATATGAAGCCCGCACGCCAAACAGGTGCGTAACTGGTCAGTACCAGCGCGACCAACGCGACGCCGCCCCAGATTGCGGTCCTGCCGTGACTTTCCTGCCGGCCGACGGGTGCCGAGGACCGCTTGCGCGCCGTTTTTTTGGCAGGCTTCATGCGTTGAAACAATCGCGTGATCGATGCGGGGACGGTTGGTAAGCAAGAGGACGTAGAGCTTACCCGTGGACAGATACCATCATAGACCGGTCGTGCCTGCATTGCGTAGTAGCATTGCTGGCAGATCCGGCCAGCGGCGCACGACTACGGGTACACCATCCGACCGACAGTCGGATAGACCTCGTCCTTCGACGTACGCTACAATCCGCCGCCCGCCACTTAACTGCAGTCTTGCCGCGGGTGTCACGGCGAACGCGTTTGTTGTGGACACCCGTAGCGTCGTTCTTGGTTGAATCAACGGCCGCCCGCGAATCTCGGTTCCGTGCGACGCCGTATTCTTGCGGTGCATATTGACCGCCGAATTTACTCGCCAGAGAGACAGGAAGTCACCTCCCATGAAGGTCGCAGTCGTTGCCCTATTAAGTGCGTCGATCGTGATGGCTCCATTGCGTGTCGATGCACAACATGGCCGCGGCGGCGGCGGAGGTGGCGGTGGAGGGGGATTCCGAGGCGGCGGCGGCGGCGGCGGCTTTGGCGGCGGCGGAATGCAAGGAGGTGCGCGCGCTCCGGGGTATTCCGGTGGCGGAGGGCAGGGGGGCGGTGGCGGACGTGGCCCAAGCACAGCTCGCGCCCCTGGGTATCGTCCGGCGGGACCCGTAGCGCACGGCGGCATGCTAAATCATTCATTTGTATACGGACATAGACCCACCTATCACAGTGGCTGGTATCACGGCGACTGGCGTGGCAATTGGGGGCACCCGTATGGGTATCGCCCATGGGGTTGGTATTGGGGAGGTGGTTTTGGCTGGGGGTTAGGCTGGGGACTTGGTACGGGACTTGCGATGGGCGTGTCGCTAGGCTCGCCGTGGGGATGGGGTTATTACCCCTACTGGAATCCTTACTGGGCGCCCCCGGTCGGTGGCGCCGCCTATATCAACTACGGCCAACCCATCGTCGTGGCGCCCCCTGTCGTGCCGCAGACCGCGGCGCCGCAACTCTCGCCACAATTCGGACCACCAGGGGTGCCACAAGGACTGCCACAACAAGTTCCGCCAGCGCCGGCTCCCGGCGGCCTGGACGGCGCGTTCACGCCTCCTCCAGCACTGCCGGCCGGCGCGAGGGCTGCGGCAGGTTCCACGGTGACCACTTCACAGCAGCAAGCGCTGGCGGTATTTGACATCGCGCGCGAACTATTCAAAAAGGGGGACTACCAACTGGCGCTTGCCGAGACAAATCGCGCCATCGCGTTGGCACCCAATGATACGTTGATGCACGAGTTCCGCGGGCTCTGCCTGTTTGCCACCAAAGACTATCAACAGGCGGCTGCCGCTATATATGCGGTGCTTTCCATCGGGCCGGGTTGGGATTGGGCGACCGTCGCCGGTTTGTATCCGGATCCAAACGTTTACACTCAAGAGCTACGCGCCCTGGAAGGTTACTGCAACGAGAATCCTCAGGCGCCGCACGCGCGATTCCTACTGGCATACCACTATTTGCTTGAGGGGCACAACGACGAAGCCGCCACCGAGTTCGAGGCGGTGGTCGAGTTGCAGCCCAAAGACCAACTCTCGGCACAACTGCTCAAGGGTTTGAAAAATCCGCCCACGGATCGGGCGCCGACCGGGCCTGAACTGGCCGATCCTGCCGAACCGGCCTTGCCGGCGACTCCGGTGGAAAACTCGATGGTCCTAGGCAATTGGAAATCCAGCCGCGACGATGGCTCGAAGTTCGAACTTAGTCTGACCAAGGACAGCAAGTTCAGTTGGAAGTACTCGCAAGACGGCAAGGATCAGCAACTCAAAGGGACGTACACGCTTGCCAACAATTATTTGATCCTGTCGGCCACAAATCAGAATGCCCTCGTAGGCCAGGTGGCGATGGAGCCAGGCGACAAGCTAAAATTCAAACTGGCAGGCGGCGCGCCAAGCGATCCTGGGCTGACATTCACTCGTTAGCAGGCAGTTCGAGCATGAAACAATTCCACACCACGACATGAAGATCCTCTTTCTGCACGGTTGGCAATCGACGCCCGGTGGCCTGAAGCCGACGTACCTGGCCGCCGCCGGTCACGAAATCCTCAATCCGGCGCTTCCCGACGAGGACTTTGCCGCGGCCATACGCATCGCCAATCACGAAATCGAACTCCACCGACCAGACGTAATCGTAGGCTCGAGCCGTGGAGGCGCCGTCGCCATGAATGTGCATGCGGGCAACATTCCGCTTGTGCTCCTCTGCCCTGCCTGGAAGCGATGGGGGACGGCCCGTTCGGTCAAGTCGGGGACCATCATTCTGCACAGCCGCGCCGACGACGTCATTCCGTTCGCTGACAGCCAGGAGCTTGTCGTGCAGAGCGGTTTGCCTGCCTCGGCATTGATTGAAATCGGCAACGACCACCGGCTCGCCGACGCAGGGCCATTGGCTGCCATGCGCGCCGCGGCCGAGCAAGCTGTACAGTAAATCGCGCGATACAACGCCGCGCGGTCGTAGCTCGTCAGGTGTTGTGCCCCTGCTGAGGGGCTTTCTCGGGCAGGCTTGAAACGAGCCTTCGCCCAATATTGCACCGAGGGGAAAGGTAGCTTGGATCAGGCTCTAATGCAAATCTACGCACATTGCGTTATGTTTGCGGAAGGTCCGGTGTCGTGCATGGTGCGGTGCCGGTGCATGTCTCGCGGTCGACAAGTAGCCTTCGATCGGGACGTTGTGCGCAACGATCGCTGCTGGCAGGAGGGTTGCGGACGCAATCGACATGCGGTCAACGGATTTGCTATTACCGATCGGCGATCAACTGCTGCATAGGGCTCGAAGTGCGGCCGTGCGCGAAACGCTTCGCCCGTTGACGGCAGCCATGGCGTTCTTGTTTGGCGTTCTCTTCGTCGCCTCGTTCGCGATGGGCTTCGGTGAGCTGACACGGCTGATCGCCACGGTCGAATTCGTGTCGGCCGTGATCATGATTGCCATATTCATGGCGGTCAGCCGCTTTCATATTGCGGATCGCTTCCTCCATCCGGTCGTCGGGCTGATCGGCACGATTGCGCTGGCGCGCTGCACGGCGCAGCTGTACGCCTCGGGGAACCCGCGCGACACCACGAATTTCGCCTTGCTGCTGGTCGCGATTGGGCTGGTTTCGCTGTCGATGCCTTGGTCTCTTCTGTTCGCCACGATCAGCTGGGCTTGCTGGCTGGCTATTGCCTGCCTCGTTCACCCGCACGTCGGCTGGACACATTACAGCTTTTTCCTCTTGTGGGCGACGGCCCTGGCCGGGGTGGTGCAGGTTGTGCGACTGCGTGCGCTGCGGCGCGTTTTGCAGGCCGACGCACGGCATCAATTGCTCGTCGAGAGCCTGCCCGTGGTCAGCTACATCGACGAAGCCAGCACTGGAGGCCGGCCGCTTTATATCAGCCCGCAAGTCGAGCAAATGCTCGGCTATTCGCCCGCCGAGTGGCTAAGCCGTCCTGATTTTTGGATGGATTGTCTCTATGAACCGGATCGGCAGCGCGCATTGGAAACAATCCGCCAGCACATCAAATCGCAAAGCCCTTGGGACCTGGAATACCGCATGGTGGCCAAGAATGGGCGTATCGTGTGGCTGCAAGATCGATCAACTCGCGGTGTCGCCACTGAGAGCGGGCGTCCACTGGCCTACGGAATATTGGTCGATATCACTGAAAGGAGGCGTGCCGAAGCGCAGCGCGACGGTGCCAACCGCGTATTCGAGCGACTTGCCGCCGGGGCTCCGCTCGAAGAAGTCCTGGAAGTCTTGGTCTCAGCGGCCGAAGAAATCCAGCCCGGCATGCTTGGCTCGATCTTGTTGCTCGACGAACAAGGTCGCCTGCGCCATGCGGCGGCTCCCAACCTGCCGGAATTCTACTGCAAGGCCATCGACGGTGTTGCGATCGGTCCGACCGTCGGGTCATGCGGTGCCGCGGCGTGGCTAGGAAAACATGTGATCGTCGATGATATTGCCACGCATCTCAATTGGGCGCCTTACCGGGACCTGGCATTGCACGCCGGGTTGCGTGCCTGTTGGTCGCAACCGATTTTTTCTTCCGGCGGCCAAGTGATCGGAACCCTGGCGATGTATTACCGGCAACCGCGCGTGCCGCAGCGGCTGGACATGCAATTGATTCAGACCGCATCCAACCTTGCCGGTCTGGCCATCGAGCGGTCGCGCACGGCAGCCGACCTCGCCGGCTACCGCGAGCACCTCGAGGAACTGGTGGCCGAACGGTCGCGACAACTTCAACTTTCGCTCGATCAGTTGCGGCACTCCGAACGCCTCAGCTCGATCGGAACACTGGCAGCCGGCATTGCCCATGAAATCAACAATCCGGTTGGCATGATTTTATTGTCGGCAGAGCAGGTGCTTTGTCATATTCCCGATGCCGACAAGGAGGGCCAATGCGGCCACCTTGTGCTGGAAATTGTCGAGAACGCTAAGCGGTGTGGACAGATTGTCAAAAGTGTATTGCGATTTGCGCGACAAGAGCCGGGCAAACATTGGCCAGCCGACGTAAATACGGTCATCGAGCATGCAGTCGACCTCACTCGCACTTATGTACAAAAACGCGGTGGAACGATCGAGACGAGCTTGCAACCCCATTTGCCGAGCGTACTGCTCAACCCAGTCGAGCTTGAACAAGTCTTCGTGAATCTGATTCGCAACGGCGTTGAGTCCACTGATGTGGTTCCGCGTATCCTCATCGATAGCACCTTGGTCGGATCGACGGTACAAGTTTCCGTTCGTGATAATGGTCGTGGCGTGCGGCCCGAAGACCGCAGTCGAATCTTTGATCCGTTCTACACAACGCGGCAATCCGAAGGTGGTACCGGCCTAGGGCTGAGCTTGACCTATGGGATCGTCACCGATCACGGGGGAACCATACGTATCGAGGATGCCCCCGCGGGAGGAACGATCATGCGCGTGGAGTTGCCCGTAAGTACCGCCAATGTGCCGCAAGCAGCCGAAAATGGCGAAGGCCCGTCAGGCGCGGTAATCAGCCGTGCGACTACTTAACCTTCTCAGTACGATTCCGATCCTTTTCAGGGAGCGGTGAGGAGTAAGGGCAGCATCGCTTGCAGGCCTTTGATTCCTGTCCTGCCTGTTCGAACTGCCTTGTGAGCAACATCCGCGGCCCCAGGATTCCAAAAATTGGACGCACGCCTTTCCGGCGACTTTCCGCGAGCTGCGATGTCACATTTGCCGCTCGTCTGCTGCAGCCATGTGAAATCGCGCAAGCACTTGATGGATTACGGGCGCGAGCATTACGCCGGCCAGTACGAGAAACACGATGCCCGCGAACAGCGCGTACAAGCCGGCCAACCATTTGCCGGTCTCTGTATGCAGCGGATCCACGGGGCCCATGCCGCCCAATAGCATCGCGGCATTCAAAAATGCGTCGGGCCACGGCAGCCCCTCGACCCAATGGTAGATGCCCATGCCTACGGCTAGCGTTGCCATGCCGAGCGGCAACAGCATCAAGGCTCGCAGCAGCATATGTCCAGCCAAATGCCAGGGATGCGTGCCCAAAACAGGAATAGGATGACGCACGGATTCTCCCTTCGGATGGACAGTCGGCTTCATGGCTTTTCGCCAGCGCGCAGCGTGCGAACAAAGAATTCATTGACCACGGTTTTCAGATATGGCACACGCACGAGTGAATGCGGGCAGTGCCCAACCGCGGCCAGCCGAACGTAAGTGACGTCGTCGCGCTGAGCGCGGCCCAACGCCGACACGAAGTCGTCGGCATGCTGCACGTCGACTTGCTCGTCGGTCACGCCATAGATCAACAGCAACGGAGGCGTCCGCTCCGAGACATAGCTGATGGGTGATGCCCTTTTGTATTCAGCCAGGCGATTTCCCGTGGGTGTACCTCCCATAAATCTTTCGACAACGCTGCGCAACTGATTTTGCTCGTACTGTCGCACCAGGTCGAGCGGGCCGCTGTCGCTAACCACCGCTTGTATGCAGCTCGACAATGCGGGCCGTGGTTTGTCGCTTTGGCCATCGGCCGACCCTTCGATCAGACCCAGTAGTAGGGCCAGGTGCCCTCCGGCGGAATTCCCATACGCGCCGATTCGTCCTGTATCGATATGGTACTGCTCAGCATGGACGCGCAAAAAACGCAACGCGTCTTGGCAATCTTCCAAGGCCGCCGGAAACGGCGCTTCGCTGGATAATCGATAGTTGATCGCCGCGGCGACAAAGCCAAGTCGTGCAAACTCTACAATGTTACCTGGCACGCCGTGCTCGTCTGACGCGAAGCTCGATTTGTCTCCCTCGATCCAACCCCCGCCGTGGATTACCACGATTGTCGGCCTCCGCGATCCGTCAGCACCGCGCGGCAGCGCCAGGTCGAGCGTGCAACGCTTTCTCTCGGTTCCCCCATAGCGCAGGTCGTGTAGCACTTGCACGTCGGACGCGGCATCTTGCGCCGCAGTAATCAGGTTTGGCGCACCAGCTAGCGCACTCAATGTGAGCAGCATGATCGCCGTGCGCGACCGCAAACTATTTCGCGGCGATGGCATCCGTCGGGTATCATTGCCACGAAAACGTCCTGCGATATCGGTATGCATGGTACGCGTCGTCGTTGTACTTTCGCCGCGCATCGCGGCATGCCGTCTATACATTGTCGTGGCCCAATGCATCAACTTTCGCCAGACTGCGTTCGCGCCGCTTGGCACCGGTAAGGCGTGCCCCCAAGAAAATCTTGATGAGTTGCGCGGCCAATAGCGGGCCAATCACTCGGCCGGCATGCCCAGCCGGGATTTGTTTGCCGGGGCATAAGCCGCCGCGCTCGTACGGCGATGCCATTGCGCTCAATTCGATCCTGCGGTTCCCTTCGCCGCTGCGGCAGGGCTCGCCGAGGTCTTCATCACGGGCAGCATCAGCCGCGATGCGGCGCCGGTCTGATGGTGAACCGTATTCTTGGCCTTCACGGCTTGGTCGTAATTGGCCACTGGCTCCCAGGTGTTCGAGTGCGGTTCGAATCGCGGCGCGTTGCTGCCTGCGACGTGTATCGCGATGCGATGCCCCTTGTTGAACACTAGCGCCGTTGACCACAGATCGACCTTGATGGGGTAGGTCTTGCCCGGCTCGGCGCGGACCGGCTTATCGAAACCTTCGCGATAGCGCAGGCGAAATGCTTGATCCAGCACTAATGCTTGATAGCCGTTGGGGTAGACGTCAACCAGCTTTACGCAATAGTCGGTATCCTCGGCGTCGGTGCTTACTACCAACTCGGCAATGACGCGCCCCGTGATTTCGACCGGTGCGGTCAACGGCTCGCTTTGGTAAACCAGCACATCCTCGCGATTGCTCACCGGTCGCTGATCCATAGGGCCTAGGGGGAGCAGCAGATTATTTCCTCCCACGGTTGGTACCGGCTTATTTGGATCAGAGACAAACGTGTCGCTGCCCCCCTCGACCGTGGGTGCGTCTTTGCTGAGCAATCCGCTGGCGTGCAGATAGTATGCCGTCGCCGTTGACTCGGGGGGCCAGTCGGTGGCTGTGCGCCATTCGTTGCCGGGCGCCGTGGCATCCAGTCCATCACCCATCAAGTAATAACGAACGGCGGGCTCCTTCACGACGTCGTTATCAATTCCTTTCAACCAATAATCGAACCATTTCATCGGCAATTCGGCGTCACGATTTCGAGCGTCGTCGGGATACTTAAGGTCGCCCGCCAGGCGGCCGTGGCCGAACGCGCCCATGACAAGTTTTTGGTTGCCCTTGGCGGGTTCGGCCCCTTGATGCTGGAGTCCGACGAAGGTATCGATGTTGCCCTGGCTGAAGATGTCGTACCAGCCACCGATATTGATCATGGGCGTCTTAATCTTTGAATAGTAATGCTGCATGTCCAAATGACGTTCCGGTTCGCCATAATCCCGATGAATCGGTCTCGGCACATCGGTGGGCGGCACTCCCTGCAGGCGCAGCCATTCCTCATTCAAATTCTTGAGAAACACTCCGCCCGGATAGCCTGAGTACCTATAGGAACTGCCATGCGCCACGACGGCCACGCCGCACACCAGATGGGGCGCACCGCTCATGGCGGCTTGATTGGTGGTTATGCCCATCGCCGATCCGCCGGTCATGCCGATCTTGCCGGTACACCAAGGCTGGGCGGCCGCCCATTCAATGGTGTCGTAGCCGTCATCCATGTCGTCGATGAAAGCACGATATTCCCCTTCGCTAGCGAAGCGGCCACGGCAATCCTGGATGATCCGCACGTAGCCCCGCTTGAGATACGGCGTGGTTTCGCTTTCAGTGGCAAAGCGGCCATCCTTGCCGTACGGCGTGCGTGTCAGCACAACGGGCCAGGGGCCAACTCCATCGGGCAGATGGACATTCGTTGCCAGCTTTACCCCATCGCGCATCGGAACCATCACAGTTTGCAACTCGGCGAGCGCCTGTTGCGACGCGCCAAGTACAAGTAGAAAAAACGCCGTGCAGCACTTGGCACGGCGTGGCGCGATGAGCGATCGAAACATGGCTGGACCCCCAGAAGTCAAAATCGAAACTGCGGCATCCTGACACGATCTCGGCTGCCGTCTTGCGCGGCGCCGGAGAATGTTCAGGCGGCGGCAATCGTCACAATTATGGTGACCCAGCGCGTAGCAAGTCAAACACACGCTGGCCTTCAGCCGGAGGCCGCACGTGATGGACAAATTGAACCGTGTTCAGCGGCCATGGTCCGGCTGGCAAAAGCGGTGCGAACAGGTGCGCCGGGGGAATTCAGGTCAATTCCGCATCACCATTGGGATTCGTGCCGACATTCTGAGAATGCCCAAGATAGCACGTGGGCTAAGGGCAGCTCATGGGATTGATCGGAGCGCACAGCCAGCAAGTTCCACGCGGACGAAAAGCCGGTTTTTGCTACCTGGACCGCTAGGATTGGCTTGCATTTACAATGTCAGGTACGCGGCCTACACTTCAATTGATGGGCACGGTCTGCAGTCGGGACGGATAGAGCACGGGACATCTTTTCGCGCGCCTCGTTGGCCGACCGCGGGGCGCGGCATGTCTGGATTGAGATTTACTTCCTTTTCGTCGAGAGAGCGTGCGCCATGTCGCAAGCCATTGTCGATCCGGAACAACTGCGGCGTTTTGCCACCAACCTGAAGCGCTTCAATGGCGAGCTGCAAGGCCAGCTTCAGTCGTTGCACGGTCAGTTGAAAAACCTCGGTCAGTCCTGGCGCGACAAGGAGCACCAGAAGTTTGCCGAAGAGTTCGACCAGACCATGGTGGCCGTCGCCAAGTTCGTCGAAGCCGTCGACGAGCATGTGCCGTTCCTCCTGCGGAAGGCGGATCGCGTCGAAGAGTATCTACGGCAGCGCTGACCGCATCATGCAAGCTGGCGCGAACGTCAAGAATATCGAGGCCATCGAGCAGTTGCGCGCCTCGGTTTGTATCTTCGGCGACGAAGTCCAGGGAGCCCTGGCGATCGTACAGGCAGAGCTAGGCCGGTTCCTGGATTGGCTCGAACATGATCGCCTGCCCCACTGGCAGCGCGAGGCTCGACGCCGCGAAGAGCAGTTGGCCGACGCCAAAAATGACCTGCACCGCGCGCTGTCGGCCACCATCGATCCGCGCCATACCCCCAGCTGCCATCAAGAAAAGAAAATGGTCGAGGTCGCCAAGGGACGTCTCGCCGAGGCAGAGAAAAAGCTGACCAACGTCCGCCGCTGGATCCCGATCGTGCGACAAGCGGTGTTCGAATATAAACTAAAGTCCGATCCGCTCAGCAGCGCCATCATGTCGGACCTGCCGCGGGCCGCATCGTTTTTGCGAGCGGCTGTTGCCCGTCTCAACGAATACTTGAGCGTGGCGCCGTCCCCGGGTGAAGTTGCGACCTCGGCAACAAAGGAGTCATCCTCGCGGGCGGCTATGTCGACTGGCGCCGCAAGCTCGGAGTCGCTTGCCGCTCGGCAACCATCCGAACCGGCACCGGAAGCGGATGAACCGGATTTACCGGCGACCGAAACGCAAGGCACGCCATGATCTTGGACGACGCCAAGGGAAAGCTATCCTACGCGGCCCGAAAGTTGCGGCTACATTGGGAGGAAGCACAGCAAAAGTGGAACGACTCGGTGAGCCGCGATTTCGATCGCCATTATTTGTCCCCATTCGAACCTCAGGTGGCGGCCACATTGCAAGCGATGGCCCGTCTGGCCGAAGTTCTCGACGAAGTTGAGCGCGATTGTTGCTGAGTTACCATTTTCTGTTCGAGACACGGTTATTGCCATGTTTTACGTTCCCTCCACACTGGCGATGAGGTGCCGATGAGCCCGGCGCGCCTCGTGGAACGGGAGAAACGCCTGCTCGGCGAATTGATCGAGCTGGTGCGCTCGCGCGCCGAGGCGGCCGTGGCCATCGAAACCGCGTCGCGCGCCGCGCACAGATCGGCCGCCTCCAGCCACGAGCAAGAGTTGGCTGATATTGCGGGCCGATTCGAGTCCGATCAGGCGGCGGCCGAGCGCGGGTTGCGCAGCACCCGGAAAGCCGTGTCCGCCACTCACGAGGCGCAGTCAAATGCCATCGATCGAGAATCAAACGCGGCAATCCAGTTGATTGTCAACGAGATCAATCGGGCGGAAAGGGACGCCCACAAAGCGATTGACGAGGCGCGCTGGTTGGCACGTACGGTCTTCGATGCCAGCCGCAAGCGCGAAGCGCAAAACATTGCCGAGATTCAACAGCAATTGCGCAGCCGGTTGCGCACCGTCCGCGCCATCGAAAGCGAAGCTATTACCTGGTTGGAGCGTGTCGGCCACCACTCCGTCGTGGTTCAAACCGAAGTTCCCACCCCCAAGATCGATTCTCAGGCCGATGCAGCCGAGACACTAGGACAGGCGGTCGAGTCCGGCAAGGTAGCCCTGCAGAACCTCAAGGCGCTCGGCCTTCCTGGCCTGGTGCAGGGGGCGAATTTGCTATGGATCTATTTGGTCTCGGCACTTGTCATCTCACTACCTGTCGGCTGGCTTGCGGATTGGCGCCCCCTTCCGTGGATCGTGCCCACGGTTGTTTTGACCGCGGCCGCCGGCGCTGGCTTGACAGTCTGGTTGCGTTCTCTGGCGCGCCAACAGACGGCGGCCCGCTTTCGCCCCTTGCTTGCCGCGGTGCGCCTGGCTGATGAGGCGGGCCGTAGTTACCTCGAACATTCCGTCGCACGCTACAAACGCAAACGATCGAAGATCCGCCGCCAACGCGATGCCGAGTATGCGCATGCTGCCGAAAAGCACGCGCCCATCCTGGCGGTGTGCCGCCGGCGCCGCGATGTGGACCTGCCCAAGCTCACGGCCGAGGCCAACGAGCGTCTTATTGTCGTGCAGAAAAAATTTGACGAAGATTTGGCTGTCGCCGTCGAGCTTGCCGGCCGGTTGACCGCCGAGGCACGCAGATGGTACGAGCAATCGTTACTCAATACCCAGGACGTCAACCGGCGAACGGTGGCGGCCAACCTGGCCGCTAACGAGCGGGCACGCGAACAATGGCTGGTCGATTGGCAGGCCAACTATGCGGCACTGCAAAGCGAGTTGCTGGCCCTGCGCCACGATGTGGCTGCCGGCAGTCCCCCCTGGGAAACCGTTCTGGCCGCGGATTGGCTGCCGCCGAAGAACGTGCCTACCGCGATTCGCTTTGGCGAATTGACGCTCGACATGCGAGGACATGCTGGCCCGGAAATTGTGGAACATCCCGAGCTGACACCTGAGAGCCTGGTATTCAAATTGCCCGCACTGTTGGATTTTCCGCGCGCGAGTTCCATGTTCGTCAAAACACATGGTGCGGGGCGGCAGCGGGCCATCGATCTGTTGCAAGTTGTGATGCTACGACTGCTCACCGCGGTGCCTCCCGGCAAACTACGTTTCACGATCGTCGATCCGGTTGGGCTGGGACAGAATTTCGCGTCGTTTATGCACCTGGCCGATCATGACGAGGCGCTGGTCAGTTATCGCATCTGGACGGAGCCGGCGCAGATCGAGCAACGGCTCACCGATTTGACCGAGCACATTGAGACGGTGATCCAAAAGTATCTACGCAACGAGTTCCCCACGATCGAAGCCTACAACGAGGCTGCCGGCGAAGTGGCCGAGGCGTTTCGCGTGCTGGTAGTGGCAAACTACCCGGCCGGCTTTACAGAAGCCTCGGCACGGCGATTGCTGAGCATTGCCGCCAGCGGGCTGCGCTGCGGTGTTCAGCTGTTGATCAGTGTCGATACCAAGCTGCCTCCGCTCCCCGGAATCAGTGTGGCCGACCTGCAGAAACATGCCGTTGTGTTCACGACAACCGGCGAGCAAACCATTTGGCATGACGAGGTCTACAAGGACCTGCCGTTGACGGTGGACGATCCACCGATCGACGATTTCAAGCGCGTGCTGCACACCATTGGCGGCGCTGCCCAATCGGCCAAACGGGTCGAAGTGCCGTTCGAAGCCATTGCGCCACCCCGCACCGCTTATTGGCAATCCGACAGCCGCCGCGGAATTGACGTGCCACTCGGACGCGCGGGCGCCACCCGACTACAACATCTGCGCCTCGGGCAAGGTACGTCGCAACACGTTCTGATCGCGGGCAAAACTGGCTCGGGTAAGTCGACTCTCTTGCACGCGCTGATCACCAACGCCGCGCTGCGCTATAGTCCCGACGAATTGGAACTGTACCTGATCGACTTCAAGAAGGGGGTCGAATTCAAGACCTACGTCACCCACGAACTGCCGCATGCGCGGGTGATCGCCATCGAAAGCGAGCGCGAGTTCGGTCTCAGCGTGATGCAACGCTTGGATGCCGAGATGCGCGTGCGCGGTGAACGATTTCGCGAGGTCGGCGTGCAGGATATTGGCGGCTATCGCGACACAGGTCAGCGGCTGCCGCGTATCTTGTTCATCGTCGATGAATTTCAGGAATTCTTTGTCGAGGACGACAAGGTCGCGCAAGAAGCGTCCCTGCTGTTGGATCGTTTGGTGCGGCAAGGCCGCGCCTTCGGTATCCATGTGCATCTCGGTTCGCAAACCCTCGGCGGAGCTTATTCCCTGGCCCGGACGACGCTGGGGCAAATGGCCGTGCGGATTGCGTTACAGTGCAGCGAGGCCGATGCCCATTTGATTCTCAGCGAAGACAACTCGGCGGCCCGGCTGCTGTCTCGCCCGGGCGAAGCGATTTACAACGACGCGAATGGCCTGGTCGAAGGAAATCACCCCTTCCAGGTCGTGTGGCTGCCGGATGATCGCCGCGAGGCCTTTCTCGACGAGGTCACACGCCTGGCTGCGGAACGTCCAAGCCATGTACGACGGCCGCAAATTGTCTTCGAGGGAACCCAGCCCGCCGATATGGACAAGAGCGAAGTACTGAATGAACTGCTAGCCACGGCTGCGACCACGCCGTTGTCAAGCTCGGGTGCCACTGCCGGCTCGACCCATAGCGTCGATGTCGGTGCCGGCACCACAAACGGGACGCGCGGCAGTGCTTCCTCGACGCCGCGCGTGTGGCTCGGCGAGCCTCTAGCGATCTCCGACGCGACATCGTATAGCTTCCCTCGTCGCGGCGGTGCGAACTTGTTGTTACTTGGTCAGAATGACGAGGCGGCCGCCGGCATGTTGATCGCCTCGCTGGTGAGCCTGGCCGCGCAGCTGCCCGCACCCGGCACGAATGGCGATGCTGCGACGGCTCAATTCGTAATCCTCAATGGCGGTCTGTCCGACCGCGAATACACCGCGCACTTCCGCAAGCTTCCGGCCTGGCTTGCCCCGCGCGTGCGCGTCGCGCAGGCGAACGAAACGGCTGCGGTTATGGCCGACCTGGCGGCCGACGTTGTGCGCCGCCATACGGCCATAGTCGAAACAGCGCCGCGATTCCTATTCGTTTTCGATCTGCCACGGCTGCGCGACTTGCGCAAGCAGGAAGACGATTTCAGCTTCTCGCGCAGCACTGAGGAAAAACCACCCCGTCCCGATCAGCAGTTCGCCGAAGTACTGCGAGACGGCCCATCGTTGGGCGTACACACCTTGCTGTGGTGTGATTCGCTGACGAATTTCCAACGAATGCTGGAACGCCAGGCACTCAAAGAGTTTGAAGTTCGGGTGCTACTGCAAATGAGCGCCGCGGATTCGAGCCTGCTGATCGATTCCCCGGGCGCGAGTACACTGGGCCGCCATCGGGCTTTGCTGCATCGCGAAGACGAGGGGCGCCTGGAAAAATTCCGCCCCTATTCACCCCCATCAGAACCGTGGCTAACCAGGGCCTGCCAACAAATCGCCAAACGTCCAGCAAATCCAGAGCCGCTCTCACCAACACTCGGCGAAAAAGCGTGACGCGTTGCTCCTTTTAAAACCCTCTCCTCTTGTGGAGAGGGCAGGGTGAGGTTCGTACGACTCACAGCTGTTGCGGTTGGGGCGCCGCAGGTGCCGTGATCGCAGGATCGCTTCATGCGATCGTCAATGGGTTTCTCTGGTATAAGGGCGCAAAGGAATTCTCTGACGCGTTTGCCAACGCCGCGGCAAGCACGACCATCAGCGCCGCCGGGATGGCGATGGGGCTCGTCGCCGAGACGTTTTGGCACGCATCCCTTTTCTCGAGCGGCTTTGGAATCGGCAGCCGCATTTTTCTTGCCCGGGTGGCGCGTTCGCGCTGGGGGTTCGCCGAATTCCTCGAGGATTCGATCGCGGCCACCGACGCCCAGATTACCGCGCTCGGCGCGTTGCATCGTCCCCAGATCGCGATTTGAGCCGGATCGCTCGTTGCTCGCAACGTGGCGAAGAAGCCGCTAAGGGACGCCAACGATTATCCCTCGATCGCCCGCAGCCCTTCTTGCGCCCCGCGGATAATCAACCCCGTGTCCGATGCCACGCCGATCATGCGGAAGCCCTGGTCGCGGCGGGCGCGGGCGTTGTCTGTGCTCGTGGCCATCACACCGCAGGCCAGGCCACGGGCTGCCGCGTGATCTTTGATGGACAGCACCATGTCGGCTACGCCCGGCCCTTCCCAATGACCCAGATGCCCGGCCGAGGCCGACAGATCGGCGGGGCCGATGAACAACGCATCGACGCCCGGCACGCTCATGATCGCGTCGAGCGACTGGAACGCAGCTACCGTCTCGATGAGCGGAATGACCATTGTTTGATCGTTGGCCGTGCGCGTGGATTCGGCCAATCGCATCGACCAGCTGGTGGCCCGCTCGCCGCCGACACCGCGCACCCCCTGCGGCGGGTATTTGGCAAAGCGGACGGCGGCGGCGACCTCGTCGGGCCCGGTAACTTGTGGCACGATGATGCCGGCGGCGCCAATATCCAGCACACGCTTGATCAGCCCTTGCTGCACCTCGGCGATGCGCACCAGGGGTGTCGTGTCGGTCCCTCGTGTTGCGCGAACGTGTTCCAGGATGGCCTTGAAATCGAGATGACCATGCTCGGCGTCGATCGTGACCCAGTCAAAGCCTAGCTCGATGGCGATCTCGGTGATCGTGGGTGCTTCGAGCGTCACCCACAATCCCCGCGTCAGCTTTCCCGCCGCGAGTTTTTCCTTGAGCGTGTTGCGAAGCATTGGCATGCGAGCAGTTTCGGAAAGGGATTTACCACGGAGACGCGGAGACACTGAGAAAACGATGAATAATGAATCGAAGAATGCATTATGGTTGACTTACGGCGTAGGTCGTCGGAAATTCGCGTAGATCATTGCTCGCGTAATTCTTCTCTGTGTCTCCGTGGTAAAGTCCTTCGTCAGTCTAAAATGTGACAAGTCAGAACGCGATCAGTTTTTGTATCTCGGTAGCCGATATGCCCAGCGAGTTGGCCGTGTCCGTGATCTGGCCCCAGGTCATATCGTCGAGCTCAATGCCGTCGCGCGTTCGCGCGGTGCGATTGCGCTCTTCAGGCTCGCCCGGCATCAAGATCTCGCCCCCCGGCATTACAGTGCGGGAGCTTTTCACAAAGTCTATGTATTGCCGTACCTCGGCCGCAAAAGCATCCTCGGGCTGAAATTTGCGCGGGTCGATCGCAATTGTCAGCATGGCCTGCTCCAATCGCGGCACGCCCAGCCGCGAGCAGCCGCCGCCGGTGAGTGCGCCGGCCAGCATTTCGACCATGATACCCAGCCCGTAGCCCTTGTGTCCGCCAAAGGGAAGGATCGCCCCGGGCGGATCGGCATAGAAGACGCGCGGATCGTTGGTAGGCTGCCCCTGGGAATCGATAATGGAACCGTTGGGCACTTTGAGCCCCTTGTTGAACGCGACGCGAATCTTGCCTTCGGCGATTTCGCAGGTGGACATATCCACCAACAGCGGCGCCGCGCCTCGTACCGGCACGGCAATCGCAATTGGGTTGGCCGACAGCCGGCGGTCGATTCCCCCAGTCGGTGCGACCAGGATGCCGCCCCCTGACGTGTTCACAAAACACATCGAAACCAGGCCCGCCGCGGCGGCCTGCGCGGCCCAGGCTCCCACGCGTCCCACATGCCCGGAATTGAAGAGCGCGACGGCGGCGATGCCATGCTCCTGGGCCAACTTGATGGCCAATTCGGTCGTATGCCGTGCCATTACCTGGCCAAAGCCGAGTTGGCCATCGACCAAAGCAATCGACCCGGCAGTCAGCACGTGGCGCGGGGTGGCGTTGGGAACCAGTTTCTTGTCACGAACCCAGGCAATATAGGGCGCAATGCGGATCACGCCGTGCGAGTCGTGTCCGACAAGATTCGCCTCGACCAGGTGCTGACTGACGGCCTGCGCCTCAGCCGAGTTCGATCCGGCGGCGGCGAAGATTTTGGCAACGAGTCGTTCGAGCAATTCGGGAGAAATGTGCATGCTGTGCTTTCTTCGGTGACCGGTGATGACGAGGTAGTTTATCTGCCGCGATTAACAAAACAAAGCACCCTGACCCGAGCTCGTCTAGGCACCTGTCCGGCAGCGGCGTGCATGCTCGTCTGCCGAGGCAGGTGTATGCTGATGCTACGGCAGTCCTTAATCGAGGCCGAGCTAAAGACGGCGGCGGCGAGATACCTGCCCGCGACCAACACCAACGCCGCGATACCAGTCGAAACGCAACGCGAGCGGTAGTCATCGGACTAGGGACTTATCGGGTCTCGACTTCGCGAAAAGCGGCCAGCCATTGCACCTCGAGCGCGCCGGCGTTATCGATGCCGTAGCTGGTTCGCAATGCCGAATCATAGCCGTTCCGCGCCGCGGATTTAGCGAACGCGATAAACTTGTGACGCCCGCCGGGATGCACCAGGAACTCGACGATCGATTGGCTTTGGCCGTAAAAGACACCCAGCCGATCCCTCGCGGGATAATCCGTGAGAGCCAAGAGTTCGATCACACGAAATTGCCGTCCCTCGGCTAACGCCTGACGCAAATCGTGGTCGTGGGCGGCGCGTTTGCCAGGTGGGTCAGCGACGAGCGACATTCCCTCATCGGCCCACCGCGCGAGACCTCCAGTAGTCAACCGTCCGTCGAGCAAAACGTGCGTCAATTCGTGCGGCAGGTAAGCGAGCCAATTCTCGCAGCAAGTGCAGACATCGATACGTCGCGAGGCGGTTTGCTCGCCAATCGCTTCAATCGTGCAAGCGGCCACGGTGCAGTCCGCCAAGGCCCCCACGACCGATCGATAGCTGGCCTCGGTGGCGTGCATGACGATGGTACACTTGGGCGACCACTGCCGGCCATGGTCGTTGACTAGCCAGGCTCGCGACACCTGCGCGCGGAAGTCCTCGCAATGCGCGGCAACGTGCGGATCGAGGGGATGAGTGGCAAAGGAGTAGATGCGAAAATTAAGCGTCTCGGTCACGTGCCAGCGCGGTGCGTTACTCGCGAGGCTGCCCCGTGCGCTACGCTTGGCAAGTGCCGGTCTCTCGCTGAATCCAAACCAGGCGACCGCCAGGAGGGTTATCACAACCAGCGCCGCTGATCGCGCGCGAAGAAAAGTGAGTAACGTCATAAACTTCAAAGCATCCTTGTTCCGGCTTGAGCCGGGGCGGCAGGCACCGCCCGCTCAAGCCGGCTCGCCTGGCCGATGGCGACGGCCAGGAGGTGATTACGGAGAAAGAGTTACCAGACGTTCGAGAACGAGGAGTCGGCCGTGCTGGCCAGGCGTGGGTGCGTGGCACGAGTGTCGTGCATAAACGCCGTGCAGCTCGTTGCGCCGATTTCGATCACTTCGGCAATGGTGGAAACGAAAATCTTGCCGTCTCCCGGCACGCCGGTGAATGCGGCGCCCACGATCCGTTCCAGCGTTACGTCCAGCGCACTGTCGGGCACGCACAACTCGACGCGGATCTGGTGTAGATAAGGGTTTTGGAACGCGACGCCACGGTAACGGCCCGTCGGTCCGGCGCCGGACCCGTAGCCGTACACGTCGGCCGCGACGAACTCCGAAAACCCCTCCGTGGAAAGCGCCTCTTTCACAAGGTCGAATCTATCAGGGCGAATAATCGCCTCAATCTTGTACATGTTTGATACTCCTGAGAGCGTGGTATGCGGTTCGTTTTGCAAACGATGTCTACGCACGACGCGAGGCGCTGCGGACCCATTGCAGGCAATTTTTCCAAAACGACACCCGAGGTGACCGACCTGCGGCAGTCCCCTGATAGGTGTAACGACACTCGACAATTGGCGTCGACTCGGCCAGGCAGACCCGCGTGGACGCCAGACGATATTGGGACACGCGCGGAACAACCATCGTGCCCGACCTGGTCCCGCAACTTCCTGCGGGGCCGGAGTGCAGCTCGATGTGTGCTGCAGGGAACAAAGGACTCGCTTCGTCGTGCCCGTCGAACGGACCGCCAACGAGCAGCACGCGGAAGAGCGATTCCTCCTGGCGATGCTGGCTCCTGGTTGGAGCAGCCTGGCCGATCGGACGTGTGGTGACGGGGTGCATCTTAGCTACGCCATTGCTCTGTTGAAAACTGATTGGATGGGCTATGTTTGGTCGGTTGTTTTGGTTGTTGGCTGGTCCAGGGAGGGACAGCGATGCGCGAGGCAACGACGCGTCGGATGACGAAGTCGCCCGTTCGTTTGGCGCGCGAGGCAC
>DASXEJ010000321.1 GCA_036490175.1 Pirellulales bacterium
CGGAACAGCTCGATTTCCTGTACGTCAAAGGCCCAACCGGCAGCTCCATCGAGTTACGGCCGGGCGTAGCATACTGCTTTCGGCAGTTCTACGAGCTTTTGACCGACCTATTCCGAGGTGCTTGGCTCCGCTTGGTGCGCGCTCTACCGAAAAACCAGCCGATCCTGGGCTCAACGACGGACCTGGCTGAATTCCTGTTTGGGAGTGAACGTGCGAACCTTGCCGCGCTGCAACCGGTGCTCGAAGACCTACAGCACGGCCGCTGTTTCTACTGCTCCAGCCCACTTCGACGCGGCGCCAGCCAGGTCGACCACTTTATTCCCTGGTCGCGCTATCCGGTTGATCTGGGCCACAACTTCGTATTAGCGCATGACTCGTGCAACGCGGCAAAGGCTGATCATGTGGCATCCACGGAGCATCTGGCGTCCTGGCGCGAGCGTAATGATGAGTTTGGTCCTCAACTGGGGTTTGCTTGCGAAGAACGTCAGATGGTCGCTAATCTGACAGCGTCTGTGAAAGTGGCGGAATGGACATACGGGCAGGTTGCCAACGCCAACGGGCTCACCTGGCTCAAGGGGAAAGAGTTGATTCCCCTGCCGGCAGGCTGGCATCGCTATTTGGACGAATTGCCTGGACTATAGAGGTTTTGCCCCATGTCGCTTATTGACCGGAAACCGGCTCTGCCCGACTATCAGGCATTAATGCTACCGCTGCTCCGTTCACTTGAAGACGGCAACCTTCATACGATGCGCGACGTGACCGCGACCCTGGCCGAAACCATGTGCATCAGCAAGGAAGATCGAGTGTTGATGCTACCGAGCGGTCAGCAAACGATTTTTGCCAATCGAGTCGGCTGGGCGAAGACCTATCTGAAAAATGCGGGCCTACTTTCAAATCCATCGCGAGGTAAAGTTCAGGTTACTGAAGCTGGCCGGCGCGCGCTGGGACAGAATCCCGAGCGGATCGACAACGATTTCCTTGAGCAGTTTCCAAGCTTTGTCGAGTTCAAATGCAAGCGTTCTGACAGCGACGAGCCACAAACCAGCACACCAACATCGGACACTCCACTGACGCCGTTGGAGCTACTGGACAGTTCCTACCAGCAGCTCATTAAGGTCACAGTCGAAGATTTGCTGACCAAGATCAAAGAAGCATCGCCTGCCTTCTTTGAACGCACTGTGGTCAAGTTGCTTCGGGCGATGGGCTACGGCATTTCGGGCGACAGCGTGACGACCGGTAAACCAGGTGATGGCGGGATCGACGGGGTTATTCGCGAAGACAAGCTTGGGCTCGACGTGGTATGCATTCAGGCCAAACGCTGGGAAGGACCTGTGGGCCGGCCAGTTGTTCAAGGCTTCGTCGGCAGTATGGATTACTACAAAGCCACCAAGGGAGTGATCATCACCACTTCGTACTTCACGGCCGATGCCACCGAGTTTGTCAGTCATATCCAAGGTAAGCGGGTCGTTTTGATCGACGGCGAGCAAGTCGCTAAACTGATGATGGCTCACAACGTGGGCGTCACGACAACGAAGCTCTACGAGTTGAAGGAAGTTTCGCACGACTTTTTCGACGAAGATGACGGCTAATCGCGCCTAGTGTTGGAATACCGGTTATGGACGACCTTGACCCCAGCGACTTCGACGCAGGAATACGTGCGACAGTCCTACGGCTCTGGGAAGCCGGCTTCAGGACCTTTACCTGTTGCCAAGGTGGCCGTGGTCACGCGTTTCGCAATCCGACCATCGGCATCGACCTGGAGGGCGATTATTTCGCCTTGCGCACGCGACTGGCTGCTTTTCTCCATGCTGAAGGCTGCCGCGTCTTCGAAATCAGCCTGATCACTTGCTACGACGAGGAACACGAGCAAGGCCAAGATTTCATGCACGTTGAGGGTCTCGACCTGCTTTCACCGGAAATCCGCAGTCAGGCGATTAAGCGCATTCAGCGCCAGGAAAGACGGTTGGAGCGTGAACTTGCGAAGTATCTGGGCCTTTCGACTGACGGCTAGGCACTTGCTTTTTGCCTCAGCTTCCAGCGGCGCTGCTTGACGGCGTTCACCGTGCGTTTGGTCTTTCGAGCTGCCTCTGCCGATGGCAAAGCCGAGAGCAATGCGTCTTCCGCAGCCGACCAAGGACGGCCAGCTTTCGGTGGTCTGGTTCCACGGCGGCGATGAGCCTCGCTCATCTTGCGGCGGGTTTCGTCGGTGTGGCGTGTGCCCAACTTGGATTGCCGCATTTTCTCGACAACCGCAGCCGACCGTCGTTTACCGCGCAGGGCAGCGGAGATCTTTGCGCGTCGTGCTGGATCTCGCGATTTTAGAACGCCTGCTGCTCGGGCTTTCTTGCCGGCTGTGCCCAGGAAGCTCAGCGAGCGTACGGCCCGCGTTCCATCAGTGTCACCCGAGACGCCAAGCAGCCGTTTCCAATTTCGCACGGTGCAGGGCGCAATGCCCCACCAGTGGCACACCGCTGGGCCCGACTCGCGGCTAAGAGCCCGAGCTAGCCCCTTGTAGAGCACCAGCGACTTAGCACCATTGGCTTTGCCGATGGGCCAGGGAATGCGGCCTCCGCTCAAGCCCACGATCCGGACCTGGCCGCGTGCTGCGTCGGTGACGCGGGCGCCGTAGCGGAATTCGGGCGTCTCGTAGCGACCGAAGCGGAGGCGAAAGCGTTCTTGGGTGAGCATCATCGGCGCCTTTCGCCGCTTCGGCCTGCGCTAAACCGTAACGGCGTGAGCTGTGGAAGTTGCTGATGGAGCCTTTTCATCAGCGTTGGCGCGCGTAGTTTCTCGGTGCCGTGTTTCTGATTAGCTTTTGTACGCGCCAACCAAGGTAACTCAATACGCTCCTTCCCTGTCTTTTTTGAAACGAAAGCCAGTTAAAAGCATTTCGTTCCAGGCCTTGTTGTCGTCGTCAGCGGCGGCAAGTAAATGAGTTGCTAAGGTGCGTGCTTGGGCGCGATTCAAACGGAGTCCGACCGTCTGAAGAGCCTTGATATCGTCAGCATAGTCTTCTGTCGGTGAAACACGAGTACAGCGAAGCTGCTTCGTGATGCGGATGCTTTGGAATGATTTGGTCCGAGGTCGACGCACGGCAAGCCGCGCCCCAGATTTTAATAGCGGTCGAGATTTCATGATGCCTCCTGGTATGGCCAAAGAAACCACGCATCCAACGTAACGGCATTCAAGCATTTTGCTGACCGGAGGGCCAACAGTCAATTCGCGAGAAAGCTTGAAAATGTTGCCAAGCCGAAAGCTGCCGGGTAGTACCCCTGGCAGTCGGCGATGCCCAATTCTCCGAGTGTCGCTTCGGCGGGGCCGAAAACGCCGGACACCAAATGCCGAGACCAAGAAACGGCGCGGAAAATACGCGTCACCGCGCCCTCGCCCGTTTGCCGAAAGAGATCGGCAGTCGGGCGGCGGCGCGGCACCCCCAGCATGCCCAACGACCGTCATGGCCCAAGGAACGGCTGCCGGTGTCGTGGTAGAATGCGCTGACCATCCACTCGTTGGAGGCTGAGCATTTTGGCATTGGCCTTCACGTCGAGTCTGCGGCCGTACCGCGTGTGTCCCGACGCAGGGTCGTGTCCGTGATTACCGGGACATAGGCGGATTCGCCTGCCTTGGATTCGGCAACGGCCTGGGCTTTGGCTCGTGTGGAGGTGAAGCCGTCCTTCTCCGTTTGGCCCAGATCGGCTTCAAATTGCTTGGCAACGTCATCGGTGCAAAAAGCCCAGGGCCGATGCCGTGTAACGTTTTGTCTTTAGGCCGTCGTGTAACGTGCTCATGCTGTATCTAGTCGGCTGGGCATCGGTTGTGACCGTCAACACGCATGTGCTAGAATGCAGCGCACATTGCTGCCGCAACCAATCGGAAGGGTGACTATGACAACGCCCCCGCCCGTCGAATCACAGATAAACACCGCCAAGCGTCTTCACAAGATTTTTTCCAATGCGAAAGCACAGCCGACCAATATCACGGTTCACGTCGTATGGCGGCGAGTTCTTATCGATGACACCGTCCAACCAAAGACGCCACTGAACAACGAAACAACATTTGTTCTTTATCGCTCGCTAAATGCGATTGTGGATGCTTTGGATGAGATTACGCAAGCCATTCGTGACACACGCCCCGACGAGGCAGAACTGTATCTGCGGTGCATTGAGCCGTTAAAGGCGGTGGCCACGCCACACAATCTAAACGACGGATGGGCTGCAAGTGCTAAGCATTTAACCAGCGAGGTGCTCTTTCAGCTAGAGTTATGTGCTAATTCGTTACCCAAGGGTTACGAACTTGGGGCGGATGAAATACGTGATATTAAGCAAGCTGTGATGGAGCTAATTGAGCAAGTTAAGGCAAGCGATCTAGCTAAGCCGCTCCGCAGATGGGTTTTGGATTTGTTGTCGAGTGTTTTACGCTCTATTGACCTGTATGACATCCATGGGGCCAAGGCGTTCGGAGACTCGCTTGCCTCGATGATCGGGCAATTTGCGATGCATCAAAAGTCTTGCAAGGACGTAGCGGCCAAACATAAAGGCATTTGGCAAAAGCTGGTGTCCATCGCAGGTACACTAAATACTATTGTCATCAAAGCTAAGGAATGGTATCCGCTTCTTGAAGCTGGTAGACAAGCCACTACGTTGTTACTTGAACAGCTAAATGATCCTGGTGCAGGGCCGCCCTCATTGGATACCCCACCGTCTACGTCATTAGAGCTGCCGCCGTCCAGCTCATTGGTGCCGCCAAAATCTGGCTAAATGCCAATAACCTTGCCAAGCCACCAAATGGTGGCCGGTTTCCAGCGACACCAAATGGTACTTTGCACGGAGCGGTTGACTGGCCTGCCTAGCAGCCTGTTGAAATATTCGGTTTGGCCACGACGCTAGCTGCAAAAACGCCGTGCGCCACGAAGCTAGCAACCCCTGTTGCGGGATTATTTCAACAGGCTGCTAGCTAAAAATTGCGCTGCTGCTTTGGTCGTTCGACTGGCTTGCCGCTTTCGATGATCGTCTCCGTAAACTGAGACGCTTTTTTGAGCCGCCTGGCTTTTTCAGCCAGGTACCGGTAATTACCCGCATGGATGCCATGCGATTCTCCCATCCATGCCTGGTAGTTCTTGGCACTTATCGCGAGTTGCAAGCAAAAATCAGCCGACGGTACGTGGGCATCAAACCGACTGCCACATTTATAGTTCTTGAACCATCGCATCCATTCCGTCGAACCGGGTTTCGGTGCGTTGTCTTTGAACATTGGCCCAAGCTCGGACTCCTGACGCATCTGCGCGGTAGCGTGGCAACTCATGCACGAGCTTGAAGAATTATCTACCGGCCCGTTGAGTCGGCCGTTCCAGCCTAAGTGCGTAGGGGGAAGCTCTTCATCGTCTTCATTGATAATCGTTTCGCGCAATTTCGGGTTTCTAATCGTTTTAGAAGGGTGCAAATTAACATTGTGCTCGGTAATGTCAGGATCGTTGCCCCATTGAAGCCCTACCGGTACCAAGTTATCCCAGCTCGCGGGCCGTGCACCTTTTCGTCGCCCGTTATACTGAAACGTGCCAAACACCCAACCGCACGGTGACTGGTCATCCCTGACCATGATGTCCATCTGAATAAGGGCAAGGTCTTTGAAGACTCGAGTGTTCGACGCAAAAGTCTCCGTGATGTATGCGCGCCAGATCAGCGGGGTCGCAAGGCTCGGCACTTGTGCAGTCGGAATGTCTGCGAACAGGAGTTTGAAGATCACTGCCCCGTGTTGAAATTGCGCATCGCCAAGGTTTGGCTTCTTGGATGGCCAGGTCTGACCAATGGTGTACGCTGCCGACCTATTGTAAAATGCAACGGCGTACGTTTGCCCCGAGGCGGTTTGCGACACAGCGAGCTGCTGTGGCTGAATGGGGGCTTCTTTCGTAAGCCCATGCACGCCCTCACGCCCCATCGGACTAAAATGCTGCCACGGCATGTGAAACCAGTATGGGGGTTTGGATTTAGCGACTTGAAAATCGTCTTCGACATTACCTCCAGCGACATTGTCTTTGAAGCAGTAATCACGCACCTCTATGATGTAACGCCGCCATTCCTTACGGAAGTCAACCTTCAAAAACGCCGGAAGTACGTCTGGGCCGGATGGTTTGGCGGGATAGTCCTGACTCAAGCGGAAAACCCGGCCCTCGTAATCGCCAGGGGGCGGCAGAAAACTGAAATCTGGGTAGAGATTCGCGGGTCGGT
>DASXEJ010000322.1 GCA_036490175.1 Pirellulales bacterium
TGAGCTCGCTTGCGACTCATTATGCGCTAGCGGCGTGATGATGGTGTGCAATGTTAGTGTATTTACACCATCGTGGTAGGACCGCCGTACCGATGCTCACGGAGCTAGCACGCGAATCGCAACGCCCCCCGTGTGGCGCGCGGCATTCCGAAAACCGGAGGGGAATTTCCTTGCAACCGATCATTGGCTCGGTAGATTGAGCCGCACTCACTTCGGTTGAATTGCAGATCGCACGAAACGCTCGCACAATTCACCACAGCCGAAAGATCTCGGCGGGGCCAGCGATGCAGAGGCAGGAATGGATCACGCGCGGCCGCTGCCGCGCCGGCCGGGATCGTCGGGCTTCAGCGGGCATGGGCTATCCGCGGTATCGCCGCAGGCATGAGCCGGCGGTTTGCGCCGGCACCCGCCGCGTCGGCCAGCGGCGGTGTCAGAAACCACCGCCCATCCCGTCCCAGCGGCGCGGGCCGAAGTGCGAGCGAAATACCTGCACGTGCTGGACTTGGCACCTCGGCAGAGCGGCGCGTGTCGATGCAGCGGCGGCGTCTGTCACGCCCTCGCAGCTGATGTTGAGGACCGAGAGGGCCGTCAGGGTGCGCAGGTGGGCTAGAGCTGCGTCCGTAATGCGGGTGCTCGCGAGGTTCAGGTCGAGGAGACTTTTAAGCTGCGATAGCTGCGCGAGGCCGGGATCCGTCACTTCGGTGCAACTCAGGTCCAGCCGTTCGAGCTTGGTGAATTTGGAAATAGTCGCCAGGGCAGCGTCGGTGATGCGCGTGCCGGACAGGTTTAGCCATTTCACGTTGGTGAGCCCCGCCAGTTCCGCGAGCCCTGCATCGCCGACCCGCGTTTCCGACAAATCGATGTCCGTCAGGTTCCCGAGCCTCCCGAGAGACCGCATGCCGGCGTCATCGGCGAGCGTGAAGCAGAGCGTGATACGCTCGATGGACGTGTTGCTCGCCAGCGCTTCCAGCCCGGTATCGGTGATTAAGGTGCAACGGACGACCAATGATCGCAATCGCGGGATCGCCGCCACGTACCGCAGGTCCCGGTCGGTCGCCTCGGTGCCGCCAAGCCCAAGATATTGTAGTCGCTGCAGCCCGGGAAGGCCCGCGAGCGCCCCCGGCGCGATCGGGGTCCGGCGGTTCCACGGGTCCGCACCGCGATCCCCGAGTTCGAGCGAGCGCAAATTGGCCAGGTGCGAGACGGCCGCCCCAAGTGCCAGGCTAATTTCGTGGCTCCGCCCCCTTATTTCAAGCGACTCCAGCGATGCGGTGGTGCCCAAACGCGCAAAACCAGCGTCGGTGACCAGGCCGCCGACGAAATCCAGATCCCGCAGGCCGGGAAACGCCGCGAGGCTGGCCACGCCCGCATCGGTAATCTGCTCGCTCAGCGAAATTGAGTGCAACTGCGTGAGCGGTGCCATGCGAGCGAGAACGCCGTCGGCCGTTTGTGGCGGGGAGTGGCCGCTGACGATTACGGAGTCACCGTATTCTGGCGATTTGTCGCCAAGCAACCGTAGTGGCCAGGGGGGGGCTGCGTGGGGATAAAGGCCGGACGGCGAGAAACTGACGCCGTACCGGAGGCCCTTATCGTCGAGCGACCGCGCAAGCTCGCGACGAGCCTGCGCCCCGCTCCGCTCGAAGGCGAGCCAGCCGAGGCATGCGCTGGTGGCGGCAATAAAGACGGAGAGAGTTCCTAAGCTGAATCGGAGATAGCGGAAGCGCGGCGCGCTCGTGTTGCGGAGCATCTGTGCGTCCAATCATAGAAGTGGCCGTGGCGCGCTCGCGGAAGGGGCCGCGCGCACCGTCGCTCGGACGGCTAAAACGCCAAGCATCGAATTATAACAAACGGGGCAAACCAATGCGGAAACAACGCAGAATTCGCCAGAAAACGGCCACCATGCGGTCGCTGCGGTTCGAGCAACTCGAGGGCCGCCTGCTGCTGGACGCCATGACGATCCAATTTCAGTACCAAAATGTGACCGGCTCGCCGGCCGCAGGCCTTACTTACCCAACGCTGCAGTACTTCCCGATTCGCAACGCGCTCGTTAATGTGTCCGAGAACGGCGCGGCGTGGCCCGGGCCGCTGACTACGAGCCCCACCGGTGCCATCACGCTCACTAACATACCCTCGGGCGACCAATTCACGTTCGTAGTCCAGGCGAAGCTCGGCGTGCCGCTCGCCACGCTGATGGAAGTCGACGCCCCCGCGACCGGCACCCCGCAGTTCGCGAAGTTCACCGGAGTGAGTGCGCAGAATATCGCCAAAGCAGCTGATGGCACGCGGTCAGCGCAGCTCAGCGTCAATCTCCAAGGCACGGACCCGACCGACCCAGCGTTCGCGATCTTCGACACGCTTGAAAACGCGGCGGCGTACGCTGCGCAGATTGCGCCCAACGCAACCGCGGGACCGCTGAAAGTTTTGTACCCCGAGGCAACGAACCCAAAGACGAACCGGCCAATGCAGGGAGCATTCTTTTTGGCAAACGATGTCACAAATCCGGCTTCTGGAGGCACCGTGTGGGCGGCCTACGACACCGGAATGTCATTCGACACGTTCGCGCACGAGTACGGCCATTACGTCGCATTTTCGCTCGGCTTTTTCTCCAACGTCGCCACACCGGCCCACGACGGTAGCGAAAACTTCCGCTACACCTCCCCGAATCCCGGGCAAGCGGCGACGAAGGCCGTCGGAATATTGCAGGCGTTTAACGAGGGTTGGGCTGATTATTTCGCGGTAGCAACGAAGGCCTACTTGATGGGCCTAGCCGGAACGGATGCCGTTCCAGGGGTCGTTTCCGGGCCCGCGGGAACTGGCACGGACGCGCGCACCTCGATCGTGGTCGCCTCGCTCGATGCCGGCAATGCAGCGAACCCAGCCCCAATTCCGAGCGTCACCTTTCGTTGGGCCGCTTCCCTATCGACGAATGCGTACGCCGGGAACGCCGGTGGCGCGCTCAATACGAGCAATACCCCCGGCCAGGGCGAAGATAATGAGGCGACAGTCGCGCGCGTGTTATACCAGTTGCGAAACAGTTTCAGGGCCTCGAATGGCACCATTCTGCAACTCGACGACGCGACTCTCCTCGCGGACATGCAACAGCAATCGTCCGTCGCAAGAAACGGCGGCGCAACGCCGGACACCCTGAACGCGCTGTGGAATGTTCTGACGAAAAACCAGAATGGCGACGTCCCAAGCAAGCAGATGTTCGCCTTTGGCGATCTTTTCGCGCAACAAAACGTCGGGGTTACCTTGACGGCGCCCCCACCAGGCACGAACTGGTCGGCCAGCATCGTTCCAACATTTAGATTCACAATTCCCCAGACAAGCTCGCCCGACGTGCCCGCCGGCGCGCCGCTGAACCTGCTGAATACGTTCACGATTCGATTTGCCGTGCTGACAGGATACGACGCGCTTCTAAACCCGATCTACGTGGACATCACACAGCAGGCTCTGCAACAAAAAGGGTTGCCAAAGGCGCAGAGCACCTTCGTCAAGAACCAGCCCAACCCGGGTCCCGGGGGACCCATTACGGGCAGCTGGACGCCTACTCCGGCGCAGTGGAAGGCAATCGTCAATACCGTGGAGGCGCTGCCGGGGGTCTTCAACCACGAGACTTTGACTTGGTTTGTTGTCGCTGGAGATCTGACATCCGGATTGCCAGGGCTCGCAAAGGGACTTAAGAGTGGGTGGCCCGACACCCGCAACTACTGGAGCGCCGCACAGAATATCACCGTGTGGCCTGATCCGAAAGTCGGCAGCGTTGGTGCAACCCAAGGCCAGATCGCCGCCGACCCGGTGACGATTCCGCCGGGGGCTAGCCAGGACGTGACGGTGCAGTATCAGTTCACGAGCGGGTCGGCGGTGTTTGGGGCGGATTTTACGGTTACGAATGCGAGCGGGATGGCAATGGCCCAGAGCGGGACGATCACGGTGCCGGCGGACAGCGATCTGACCAGCCCCGATGAATTCGACTTCGAGATCGACGCCACCGATGAGGGTTCGACGGCCGATAAGACCGCCACGCTT
>DASXEJ010000323.1 GCA_036490175.1 Pirellulales bacterium
AACCTGCCCTACAACGTGGCCACGCCGATAATCTCGAACTTATTGGCTGGCGAGATCGTGCCGACGACCATGACCGTGACGATACAAAAAGAGTTGGGCGATCGGATGATGGCGCGCCCCTCGACAAAGGACTACAGCGCACTGAGCGTTTGGATGCAGGCACAATGTCGTATCGAGTTGGTACGCGTGATGCCCCCCACCGTATTCTGGCCGCGGCCCAAGGTGAACTCGGCCATCTTGCACATCGAAGTCGATACCGCGCTACGTGAGCGCATACCGGACCGCGCATTTTTCCATGAGTTTGTCCGCGCGATGTTCTTTCACCGCCGCAAGTTTCTGCGTAGCGAGCTGGCGAGCGCATACAAGGGTCAACTCGACAAAACCGCTGCCGACGAAATCATGCACGCGCTCGACATGGGGCCTACGACACGGGCCGAAGAGTTGGACGTCGAGGCCATGCTGCGGCTGTGCGAAACCGTGCGAGCCCGCTTGCCGGTATCCTGAGCTATCGGGGAACGGCCGGTATCCAGCGGCCGTCGTCAGTTAGGCGCGCGACAGGAATTGCGCGGTGCGGCTATCGACCTTGATCGTCTCGCCCGTCGACAGATACTCGGGCACCTGTACGGTCAGGCCGGTTTCGAGCTTGGCAGCCTTCGTGCGCCCCGTAGCCGAGTTGCCGCGCACCGCCGGATCGCACTCCGCGATGACCAGCTCGACTGTGGGGGGAACCTGCAAACCGACGGCCTGATCGTTGTAGATCAGTATCTGTACGCCTTCGAGTCGCTCAGTGAGGTATTTGGCCTCTTCCGCGACGTCGGCTAGGGGCAAAGCGTACTGATTGAAGTCCTCTTCGTCGAGAAAATGCATGTCCGACGCGTCGGCGTACATGAGCTTCACCGGCCGACGGTGGAAGTCCGCCTCTGGCAGCGATTCCCCTCCTTTGAGCGTGATGTCCACCTTTTGTTTCGTGACCAGGTTCCGTGCCCGGTATTTGTACAGCGTGGCGGCACCACGCGCCGACGGGCTTTGCACGGAAATTGTTTCGATGACACAGGGAGCATCCTGATAATTTAGGATCGCTCCCGTCTTTATGTCCTTGGCGATCATGGGAGTGCTTTTTCGAAATTCAGAGGCTTGGCAATGTCGCCGCGTGAAATCAGCGATTGCGGCGATTTGTAAACCAAGGAACGCTCGAAAGCAAGGCTCACGGCGGCGATGCGCCGGCCTGGCCGGGCAAATAGGAACAACCAAGTGAAGGATTGACCGATCCGTCGGCCTATTTCGCCGGAATCGAGAGCTAGGCCACCGCCGCCGAAAAGTCGCCGACCAGCCGGAAGAAGACTTCGCGCGTGACGTTTACCGGGATCGCCTGTCTCACATCGCCCGGCCTTTTGGCGTACCGGCACAGGCTGAGCGTGCCATCACGCCGCGCTACCAGCTCGTAATAGCTAGTGCTCTCCTCGTCGCGGTCGGGAGGGCTGGACCGCATCTGCAAGATACTCTGCTCGTGATCGAACTCAATCGGGCGAATCGGCTCTAAGAGATAGGTGAGGCGAGCGGCCAATTTCTCACCCAATCGCTTCAACTGATCGGCTGTGAGATTCGCCACGATGTTTGAGGAGAGCGTAAAGCTCGTGAATGCGCAGGCCAAGGAGTCCAGGGCCGAGATGTCACACGTGAGCCGCTGCGCGCTCTCGGCGATCTCGAGCCGAAAGTTTCCGCTGGCCGTCTGCAGTGCCGCACGAGCTTGATCCACTAACTTCATAAGCGCACCTCGAATCCCCAACTGAGTGGTCCAGCCCCGACCACGCTTGATTCCCCCTCGGTTCCTGGAGCCGCTACGGCGACATCCCTAACGTCCCACTGGGCAAGGCCGTGCCTTGCAAGTGGAACGCGTCTAAACATTGGATGCCTTAGCCTCGGCCGTAGTCACTTGATTTTGGGTGTATTCGGTACCGTCGAAACTGAGAATCGTCGGCACTCCCTCCAAGCATGTTTCGATATGAACCGGCCGCGTCCACAGCCGCGTCAGGCACTGCAACGTGTCGCGTGCGTAACCTAATTGCAGGTCGACACCGTTAAATTCGTGCGACAAAAACAGCTCGCCGCGGTTTTTGTAGTTACCATCTCGCACCGTAATCAACGGTTGGCCTCGATTGGTCAGGCCGAACAGCAGCCGCTGTTTAATTTTGGGAAACTCACGGCTTTCGATTTCATAGTAATCGGCTTCCTGGTTGAACCCAAACGAGAACAACTTGTGCTCGCGACAAAAATCGAGCGTCAGGAAAGTATCTATGAATGTCAAGTCGTTGTGGATGCGGCGTACCTCGAAGATCTTTTCTCTCCCGAGCCCAGTGTCCCGGTGCCAGTCGCGCTTGGCGGCCAGGTCATCACACTCTTCATAATCTCGGCCGAAACGCCCACGGTTCCAGCGATCTTCGATGTCGCGAAATAACTCGATCCCCAACTTGTAGGGGTTCAATCGGCCTGGCGACGTGGCCATGGTCCCCGAATGATGATCGCAATAATGGATCACGTCGGCCGACGATAGCCCCTGGCGGGTCATGATCGTCGAGTGCCAATAACTGGCCCAGCCTTCGTTCATGATTTTCGTCTGAGCCTGCGGAGCAAAATAATAGGCCTCGTCCCGCAGCATCGACAGAATGTCCAACTGCCAACTGCGCAGCGGCGCATGTTCCAGAATAAACAGCATCACGTCGCGCATGGGCTCGACCGGAAAGTGCTCGTCCTGCACACGTTGACGCCTTCTCTCGGTCAATTCCGCCTGAAGCGCCGCGGGCGGATTGATGAAGCGGTCCATGTAACCTTTGGCGGCAAAGCGACCCGCACGCAGGGAGTCGTCTTCGTCGTCCGATGACGAGCGAATGTCAAAACGCGGGCGCAGTTCTTGCCGCTTGATGAACGGCGAATGAACGTCGATCAGGTCCTCTATGCTCAGGCAGCAATCGATGAACTCTTCGACGTCCTCCACGCCGAAACGATCCATGTAGCGGCGGATCCGATTGCCGTGATTCGCCATGTGGTCCATCATCTTGCGATCGGTGCAGCTGAACCAGGCGTTGTTCTTGAAGAAGTCGCAATGCCCGTACACGTGCGCCATCACCAGCTTCTGATCGGTCGTGGCATTCGACTTCATCAGGTAGGCGTAGCAGGGATCGTTGTTGATCACCAACTCGTAGATCTTTTGCAAGCCATAGTTGTAACCCTTGGAAAGCTGCTCGTATTCCATGCCGAACCGCCAATGGGGATAGCGGGTCGGAAAGCCGCCATACGCGGCAATGGCATTAAGCTGCTCGGCATCCACCAATTCGAATATGGTAGGAAAGAAGTCCAGCCCGTGGCCGCGGGCATATTCTTCGATCTGAACCTGTAGCTCGGCCAGATCGGCTGGCAGAGTTGTATCGGTGTGCATCGCCATGAACGTGTCTCTTCATCTTGCGGGCGCCGGCAAAGACACGTTGCTCCTTGCCGACAGGCAAGGAGCAGGCACAGCGGCGGGCCCGCACAGAGTTTCCTAACGCAATCCGCTATTTTCCTTTGCCCAAAAAAGCCTTGATCGAGTCGTAGATTCCTTCCTTGTCGCGGATTTCGGAAAGCACGAGCTTGTCGTTGCTATCCGAGAGTCCTATCCGCAGCGACCGCATATACTCGCCGCTGCCGTAAGGGCTTTCCACTTGCCCGTAACAAAACAGATTCGCCGCCGGCAGCAAATGCTCTCGCAATAAGCGGAGGCTGGCTTCGTTGTCTTCACCCCAATTGTCGCCATCCGAAAACTGGAAACAGTAGATGTTCCAATCTGCGGGCGCGAACTCTCGTGCTATCAAATCGGCGCACACTTTATAGGCCGAACTGATCCGCGTGCCGCCGCTTTCACGGGTACGATAAAATGTGTCCTCGTCTACTTCCTTGGCCGCGGCGTCATGAATGATGTAGCGCGTCTCGAGTCCGTCGTACTGGCTCTTCAACCAAGTGTCGATCCAAAACGCCTCGGTGCGCACGATCTGCTTCTGCTCGTCAGTCATCGAGCCCGATACATCCATCATGTAGATGGCCACGGCGCTAGCCTCGGGCTGCGGCGTCGTGGTCCAAGAGCGATAGCGTTTGTCTTCGCGAATGGGTACGACGCGCGGTTGATCGGCGTCATAAGTGCTGGAAGAGACCTGCCTCCGCAGCGCTTGGATATAGGTACGCTTGAAGTGCCGCAGTGACTCTGGCCCTAAACGCCGCACGCTGTTGTAACGAGTCTTTTCCTGCGTAATGTTGCTGCGTCCCTTGGGCTCGATATTGGGCAACTCCAGCTCGTCGCCGAGGATCTGAGCCAACTCTTCGAGCGAAATATCGACCTCCAGCATATGCGCGCCAGGATCGCTGCCTGCCTGCCCCTTGCCGTCTCCTTGCTCGCCTGGAGCGGTCCCGACGGGCGTGCCAACCTCGCCGTCCCCCTGGCCTACACCCCCTGAACCGTTCTTGCCGAAGCGGAAATGGGGGACGTCCAGTTGCGGGATGGGAATGCTGACTAGATCGCCCCCCTGCCGGCCGATCATCTCGCCGTGGGTGACGTACTTCCGCAGATTCTGGCGGATTTTGCCGCGGACTATCTGTCGGAATCTGGATTGATCGCGTTCCACCTTCATGGTGCGCTACTCACTATTGCTAGACGCTGAGCCGAGCGGTGAACGGACTTCATGGGTCGACGACACGAATTACGGTGTCGCTGGCTTTCGATCATCGCTCAACGATTCTCTTTCCTCGTTCGGTTACTGCTTCACATCACCCCGCGCGAAAATACTGGCCACATAGTTCAATACGTCTGTCGCGCTCTCGTCGTCGTAACCGTAATCACGAATTAGCCGACCCTTGACCACGTCGATCTTCGCCTGGGTGTCGGCGTCGACGACTTTGCTGACCAGGCTGGTCAGCTTGATCGAGTCTTTCTGGTCTTCGAACAACTTCAGTTCGAGCGCCTTATTGAGCCGCTCGTTGGTCTTGTAATCGAACTTTCGACCATCGATCGACAAGGCACCGATGTAGTTCATGATCTCGCGACGGAAGTCATCCTTGCGGCTGTCGGGGATCTCGATCTTCTCCTCGATCGACCGCATCAATCGCTCGTCGGGCTCCTGATATTGACCGGTGAACTTGTTTTTTACCTTTTCGCGCTGCGTGTAGGCCTTGACGTTGTCGATGTAGTTACCACACAGCCGCGACAGGGCGTCCTCGTCGGCCGCGATGGCGCGCTGAACTTCATTCTTTACGATGTTCTCGTACTCCTCCTTCACCACGCCTAAAAGCTCGCGATAGTGATTACGCGTCTCTTCGCTGGTGATCAGAGTGTGATGCTTCAAGCCGGCCTCGATCTCGTTGAGGACCATAAAGGGGTTGATGCTGGTGGCGTCGGGATGAGCAACCAGCGCGTTCGAGATCTTGTCCTGTACATAGCGCGGCGAGATGCCGTGCATCCCCTCGCTGACGGCCTGATCACGCAGCTCGTTGACGTTGTCTTCGGTGAATCCTGGCAGGCTCTTGCCGTTGTACAACTTGAGCTTTTGCAACAGCGACAGGCTGGCATTCTTGGGCGGCTCAAGCCGCGTGAGAATGGCCCACATGGCCGCCATCTCGATGGTGTGCGGGGCAATATGTTTGCCCGGCACCTTCTCGCGGTTGTAATCCTTTTCGTAAATGCGGATTTCATTGGCCAAGGTCGTAACGTACGGCACATCGATCTTGACCGTGCGATCGCGCAGCGCTTCCATGAACTCGTTGTTTTGCAGCCGGCGGTATTCTGGCTCATTGGTATGACCAAGAATTACCTCGTCGATATCCGTCTGCGCAAACTTCTTCGGCTTAACCTTGTGTTCCTGGCTGGCGCCGAGCAAGTCGTAGAGGAACGCCACATCCAGCTTCAGCACCTCGACAAACTCGACGATGCCGCGATTGGCGATATTGAACTCGCCGTCGAAATTGAAGGCCCGCGGGTCGCTATCGCTGCCATACTCGGCGATCTTCCGGTAATTGATATCACCGGTCAGCTCGGTGGAGTCCTGGTTCTTTTCATCCTTCGGTTGGAACGTACCGATGCCGATGCGATCCTTTTCGCTAAGAATCAAACGCTTGACGCGCACATCCTGGACCACGCGCGTCCAATCGCCCGCGTAATGCTTGAGCCGCTCGTTGTAGACATAACGGCAGAACGGGCACAGTTCGCCCTTGATCTTGGCGCGATACTCGCCGGGCGCCCGATCCAAGTTGAGGTTCGCTTCGGCTTCTGGCCGGAAACGGCCCGGTATGATGTGCAGCGGCTCCTCGTTCATGGGGCACCAATGAACGACCTTGGAATCCTCCAGGTCGACCCAGCCCAGCGTGTACAGTGCCCCTTCGTCACGGGTCGAATAGCGCTCGAGCCCTTTTTTCAGCTGACGGGCGATGGTGCTCTTGCTGCTGCCGACTGGCCCGTGCAGCAACAGCACGCGTTTCTCGATGCCGTATCCCTGCGCGGCGCTCTTGAAGGCGTTGACCAGAACGGCCAACTGCCCTTCCAGGCCGAAGACGGCGTCAGCGCCTTCTCCCTCGGGATCCTGAAAGAAATGGTAGCGGAGTCGCTTTTCGCGTCCCTCTTCGTAAGAGTCCGTCCCATAGGACAGAATCATGTCATAGACGCGCTCGAAGGCATTGCGTGTGACCTTCGGCTCGCCGCGGACTAGATCGAGGTAGGCCTCGAACGAGCCCTCCCAATTCTTCTTGCGGAATTGATCGAGATCTTGCCGCTCGGCGATGATCTCGATTATCGAACGTCCACTTGTCATTGCCGGTACTCCACGACGAATACGTCGTTACCAGGCGAATTGCGGCTCGGATCCGTTGTTGGGTCGCACTCCCGGTCTGTTGTTATGCCAGCCTCCGGCGCTTCCCACAGCCCGACGAATCGGGCAGCGGACCCCGGACATTTTTCCCAGGCTTCCCATGCATACAGATTCTCTCCCGAGCGCTGGCGGACCAACCGCCATCCTGGGAAGAGCAACTTCCGGACCGCGCAGCAGCGAACGCGTTCGCCTGAGCGAGCGGAAGGGGAAGGTTGGAAAAGAACGCCCGGTGCGGAAGTGAACCGAAGGCAGGCCTTGCCTCTCTCTGGCCGAGATGCTGGACTTCCGAATCCGCACACCTCGCCTATCTCTACCAATTCAAGTATTGCCTCGATTCCCAAAGACGGCAATACATTCTTTTCTGCCGCCCCGGGCAGGAACCGCTGCAGCAGGGGAAACGCCAAGCGAAAAGGCCCTTTCCGCCCGAAAAACATGCACGCGAGAAAGAAACCCTACCCAGCTCGCGCGCGGTGGAACGGTGCTAGCGTTTTGGAATTGCCTCGGAACCGAGTTGGACAATGCCCAGGATTTGAGTTCGGTTTCTGTCCATAACAGCTCAGTCTAGCAGCTTCTGGACGCTTTCCATCAGTCGGTCCATGGCAAACGGCTTGCGGATGTAGTCATCGACACCCAACATCTCGGCATAGGCCTTGTGCCGGCTCCCCTCGTTCGCCGTGATCATGATGACGCGCATGGGCACCGGTCGCGTGCGGCGGAGTTTCTCGAGCACCAGAAAGCCGCTGCGCTTGGGCATCATCATATCAAGAATGAGCAGATCGGGATCTTCGCGCTCGGCCATTGCCAACCCCTGATTGCCGTCGCGGGCGACCAGAATCTTGTAACCGCGCGCCTCGAGGGCCATCCGAATCGACTCGACGATTTCGGCATCGTCGTCGACGATCAAAATGCGCTTGGAAGCCGTCTTATCGGTGGATTCTGTCGCCATAGTCCGTGCGCCCTGAATTTGCGAGTTGCAGCCGTGCCATTCCGTCGCACCGAGCGCAAACTCATAATTTTGAGAGATCACGCCGGCGGCAGAACCACCACAAGTAGCCGAGATCGTACCGCAATGCAAGCGACCGGGATTAGCGCGCTTACGAATTCTCGCATGTCACATCCCCTCATCGTACTTTCACGTCGGGCGTGAAATCCGGCCGCAGCTTGTAGCGAGTGCGCGGCCGTTCTACGATCGGGCGTCACGCTGCACCCACCGGTATCGGATGGGACGGCTGCTCGGCCTTCGACACCACATTCCCTCGTATGGAACGCGCAACATGACATCCCCACTCAGCCGCCTGGCATCGGTCGCCCTGATTCTTTTGGTCGTTCTCGGCCGGGCTCAAGGCGCTGGCACCGCGGAAGCACCCGGCTGGAAAGCGGGAGTGGCAAAGGTTGCGATCACCCCCGATCAGCCGCTGTGGATGAGCGGCTATTCCAGTCGCGATCACGCCGCCGAAGGAACGCTCCACGACTTATGGGCCAAAGCCCTGGTGCTCGAAGACCCTGCCGGCCAGCGCGTGGCACTCATCACGCTCGATCTCGTGGGAATAGATCGCAGTTTCTCGCTGGCAATTCGCGACGCGCTGGAGAAGCAGTTTGGCCTGACGCGAAAGCAGATCGCAATCTGTTGTTCCCATACCCATACGGGGCCGATCGTGGGGCACAACTTGCAGGCGATGTACTTTCTCGACGCTGCACAGAAGAAAGCCGTTGAAAGCTACGCTGATGCCCTGGCAGGAAAAATAACTCGTGTTGTCGGTGATGCACTTTCGCGGTTGGCCTCCGCACAGCTGGCCTGGGGAGTGGGCCGGGCAACATTTGCCGTCAATCGCCGCACCAACCGCGAGCCCGAGGTCCCGGAACTGGCCGCGGCAGGAAAGTTGAAAGGGCCCGTCGATCACGACGTTCCAGTGCTAACGGTGCGCGACTCGGCCGGCGCACTGAAGACGATCGTCTGTGGCTACGCCTGCCACGCCACCGCGCTATCCTTCTACCAGTGGTCTGGGGATTGGCCCGGCTTTGCGCAAATCGACCTGGAAAAATCGCATCCAGGCGCGGTGGCTATGTTTTGGGCCGGTTGCGGCGCCGATCAAAACCCACTGCCACGTCGTACCGTCGAATTGGCCGAGCATTACGGACGACAAATGGCGCATGCGGTCGAACTGGTCCTTGCCGGCACACTCGCGCCGATCACCGGCAAGCTGGCTACAAGTTACGCCGAAATCGACTTGCCCCTCGATCGCTTGCCAACGCAGGAAGAACTCGGATCACAAGCCGAATCGAACGACAAATACCAGGCCGCGCGCGCCAAATTGCTACTTAAGCAAATCAGCGCCGGTCAGCCGCTCAGTCCGACGTATCCCTACCCGGTACAGGTTTGGCGGTTAGGCAACGGCCCCGTATGGATCACGCTCGGTGGCGAAGTCGTTGTTGATTTTTCGCTGCGCTTAAAAGCAGAGTTGGGGGCGGAGCGCACTTGGGTAGCGGGGTACACGAATGACGTCATGGCCTATATCCCTTCACGCCGCGTACTGACCGAGGGGGGCTACGAAGGCGCGGGCGCGATGGTCTTCTACGGACTGGCGACCGTTTGGGCGCCGGAGGTCGAAGAGCTTATCGTGCGCGAAGTCAGGCGACAGATTGCCGCGTTGCCGACCGACAACAAGTAGGTCAGCAGCCAAGTCCGCCGTCCCGGCGCGAGTTGCCAGGATTCCGCTGCGACGGACGCGATTTTTTCCGGGCCACGCTCAGGCTTGCCGACTCGCTGCCAGGAGCGGACCTATTCCTTGGCCCGCTCCAGGTACTCTTCTGTACGGGTGTCGATCTTGATCAGCTGGCCTTGTTCGACAAAGGCCGGCACCAGAATTTCTGCGCCGGTTTCGAGCTTCACGGGCTTGGTCAGGTTAGTTGCCGTATTGCCGCGCACCGCTGGTTCGGCATATTCGACCTTGAGCACCACGTGATTCGGTGGCGTGACCGTGATGGGGTTATTGTTGAATAACACCATGCGGCAGACCATGCCCTCTTTGATCCACTTCCAGGTATCGTCGACTTGGGTGGCGTTTAGCTCATACTGCTCGTAGGACTCGTTGTCCATGAAAACGAAATTCTCGCCCTGCCGATAGAGGTATTGGGCGTCGATTTCCGTGACGTCGGCCGCTTCCAGCGAGTCGCCCCCTTTGTAGGTCCGCTCCAGTATCGTATTGCGGATGAGGTTCTTCATGCGGCACTTATACAAGGCGTTCCCTTTGCCCGGTTTGACGAAGTTGCATTCGACCATGAGATAGGGATCGCCATCGATCTGGATCTTCAAGCCCTTCTTGAAATCGCTGGTGGAGTAGCTCGCCACGATGAGTAGTCCTGTCTTGCTGCGGGTAGATACGGGGTTATGCTACGATTGCCCTGCCCAGGCATGGGGGGCCCGGGAACGCCGATCGAGACTGCCTGACAAACCGCTCTCGCCTTCGCGTGGCGAAAGTTCTGCAAGAAGGGTGTTAGGCGTTCGATCGCGACGACCCTCCCTGGTGGATTGCCCAGCCTGAGAGGGGAATTAGTATTTGCTTGCTGTCGCCCAGAAGTCCTGTCCTTCTGACCAACGCGGAATGACCATTTTAGCGGCCGAACCCCATCCTGTCCGCCCCAACTCGCGCCCGGCTGAGGTCAGCTGGCACCGTGAGCTGCGCCAGGCCGTGCGTGACCCCGCCGAACTGACCCGTCTGTTGTGCCTGCCCCCCGAATTCGCCCAGCAAGCGACCCGGGCAGCAAGCGATTTTCCGCTGTTTGTACCACGCGGATACCTGTCCCGTATGCGGCCGGGCGACCCGGCAGACCCCTTGCTCAGGCAGGTGCTCCCCGTCGCAGCCGAAGAGGCGACGGTGCCCGGCTACCTGGCCGACCCGGTCGACGATGCGGCGGCGGTCCGCGCGCCGGGGCTATTACAGAAGTACCCGGGCCGGGCCCTCATGATTACGACAGGCGCCTGTGCGATTCATTGTCGGTACTGCTTCCGCCGGCATTACCCCTATGCCGAGGCGCCGAAATCGCTGGACGCTTGGGAACCAGCGCTCGATGAGATCGCAACCGATAATTCGCTGCACGAGGTATTGCTGTCTGGCGGAGACCCCCTGGTGCTCGTGGATGACTTCTTGGCATCGCTAACCACGCGACTAGCGGCGATTCCGCATGTGCGACGCCTGCGGATTCACACCCGTCTTCCGATTGTCATCCCCGAACGCGTGTGCGACGACCTGATTGCCTGGCTTACGGGCACGCGTCTGACGCCGATTGTCGTCGTCCATGCCAACCATCCGGCGGAGCTCGACCAGTCCGTGGCTCAGGCCCTGGGGCGCCTCGTTGGCGCGGGCGTGGTCGTCCTAAACCAAGCGGTGTTGCTACGAGGCGTGAACGACCGTGCGGACGTACTGGCTGAACTGTGCGAGCAACTTGTCGATCTGCGCGTGATACCCTATTACCTGCATCAGCTTGATCCTGTGGCCGGGGCGGCTCATTTCGATGTACCCGAGGCCGAGGGAATCCGCATCGTCGCACAGTTAGCAGCGTGCCTGCCAGGCTACGCCGTGCCCCGTTACGTACGTGAAATCCCCGGGCAACTGAATAAGATGCCAATCCTGTAATGAATCTTCCGGTCGCTACAGGGGACTTGGTGTAGCACAATGATCGGCAGGGTGCGCGGCTAGTACCAGAGAATGACTGTTGTCGAACGTATCCTGCTCGGTGCTTGTCGCCCGTGCGCATCTGCAATTCTGAATGTTCCTGACCGATACCGTAACGCATGCGATTCTTCACGTCACGACAAGCCGCCGCGCTCGACGACGAGCATACGCCTGCGGCAATACGTCGGCGGCTACGGGCTTCGGCCGAACACAGCCATCTGCGCGATTTCGTGCTCGGCGCTATGGATGGCACGGTCACGACCTTTGCAGTCGTGGCGGGCGTTGCCGGCGCAGGGTTGCCAAGTGGAGTCGCGATCGTGCTGGGTACGGCCAACTTATTAGCTGACGGATTCAGTATGGCCGCCGGTAACTACCTGAGCACCAAAACCGATCGGCAAGTAGTCGAGCGGGCCCGCCGCATCGAGGAGATGCACGTCGATCAGGTTCCCGAAGGAGAGCGTGAGGAAGTGCGGCAGATCTTTGCTGCCAAAGGTTTTGAAGGACACGTACTCGACGAAGTTGTCGCCGTGATCACGACCGACCGTCGCCGCTGGGTAGATACGATGCTCACCGAAGAGCACGGCTTACGGCTCGATTCCCCTAGTCCGGTGCGGGCCGCCATTTCGACGTTCGCAGCGTTCGTTCTGGTAGGCTTGATCCCGCTGATGCCATTTCTGCTCGGCTTGGGAGATAACCCGAACGCGATCTTTATTACTAGCGCCGTGGCCACGGGCGCGGCATTTTTATGTGTGGGAATTGCCCGCGGTATCGTGCTCGATGAGCCGGTGCTACGTGCTGGGCTCGAAACGCTGGCCATTGGCGGCGCGACGGCCGCGGTCGCCTACGTGGTAGGGGTTGCAATGAACGGACTGGGCGTGGCCTGACCCGCCGTGGCGCGATTATCATTGGTGACACGAACCAACCGCAGCTTCGCCCTGTCCACATGAAACGCATCGCCTGGCTCACCGATTTGCACTTGAACTTTTTAGCCGGCGAGGCGGTGGACAAGTTCCTCGCGCAAGTGGCCGAATGCCGCGCCGATGCCGTGCTCATCAGCGGCGATATCGCCGAATCACACAGTCTGATCAGATACCTGGAATGGATCGCCGACAGGCTCAGCGTACCGATTTTCTTCGTACTAGGAAATCATGACTTCTATCACAGCTCGATCCGGAAAGTCCGGCAAGACGTGACCACCCTTTGCGAGCGTGACAAGCGGCTGGTCTGGCTCGGCAGTGCGGACTCGATCGAATTGACACCCAATGTCGGCCTGGTCGGTCACGACGGTTGGGCCGACGCACGGTTGGGCAATTACGAGCGATCGCTGGTGATGATGAACGACTATCGTTTGATCGAGGAGTTTGCCGGTGTCAGTAAAAAAGACCGCTGGCCGCTACTCATGCAAGAAGCTTTCGTGGCGGCGGCTCACATCCGGCACGTGTTGCCGCAGGCCCTAGGGCGCTACAAACGCGTGCTGCTGGCGACGCATGTCCCGCCGTTTCGCGAAGCTTGTTGGCACGAGGGAAAGATCTCCGACGACGAATGGCTGCCACATTTCAGCTCGCACGCGATGGGGAGTGCCCTGCTGGAGATTATGCGCGACCACCCCGACCACAAACTGACGGTCCTTTGCGGTCATACACACGGCCGCGGCGAAGCCCACCCGACCTCAAATATCACGGTGCTGACGGGCGCCGCGGAATACGGTACTCCCGCAATTGAACGCGTGTTCGATCTCGAATGAAAGCGTTGTGGTGTTAAGCAGGCTCTAGAAAGTTTCAAACGATTTCAATCCTTCCGTGGACTTCAGAGGATTAAATCAAAGGCCAGGGGCCGGTGCGCAACTATGAAGAATCTTACATGAACGAGGACAACTGCGACAAACGGCATGCGACGGTGCCTGACAACTGGCGTCCGACGGCGAGCTGGGACATGCTGCGCCGGCGCGCGGCGCTCTTAACTCGCTTGCGCGCGTTCTTCGAGTGCCGTGGGTTTCTCGAGGTCGAAACACCGCTACTATCTGCCGATACGGTCGTCGATCGGCATCTGGACCCGTTTGCCGTGCCGGTCGCCCGTTCGCAGGATAGCGGCAGCCCGTCGAGCTTTTGGCTGCAAACTTCGCCCGAGTTTGCCATGAAACGACTGCTGGCCGCTGGCGGAGAGGCAATTTTTCAGGTGGCGCACGCTTTCCGCAGCGACGAGTCGGGAGCGCTTCACAATCCGGAATTCACTTTGGTGGAATGGTATCGTCGCGGTGACACGATGACCGTCGGAATGCGACTGCTCTCGGAGCTTTGCCAAGAGTTGTTGGCGACGCCGCCGGCCGTGCCATTGACATATCAAGATGCCTTCCAGCGGCACGTCGGTATCGACCCGCATGCGGCCACCACTGAAGAATTGATCGCCGCGGTACGCCACCGCAAAATCGCCGCGCCGGAAAGCCTCGCGACTGACGATCGGGACAGCTGGCTCGACTTGCTCCTCGTATCCTTGGTCGAGCCGCACCTGGGACACGACGCGCCCGTGCTACTTCAGGACTACCCGCCCTCGCAAGCGGCACTGGCAATCATCCGCGACGGCAATCCGCCGGTCGCCGAACGGTTCGAGCTATACGTGCGCGGCATTGAGCTGGCCAACGGATATCACGAGTTGCTCGACCCGGCCGCGTTGCGCGAACGCAATCAGGTAAACAACGCGGCTCGTCGGATCGAAGGCAAAGAGCTGCTGCCAGTGGACAGTCGCCTTTTAGCGGCCATGGAGGCCGGATTACCCGCGGCGACGGGCGTGGCGCTAGGTTTCGATCGCATGGTGATGCTGGCCGTCGGTGCGCAGCACATCGCGGACGTGATGGCGTTCCCCTTCGACCGCGCGTAGACTGAAATCGTGGCCAAGTAGCGCATTGTCGCGTGGCGCAGTTTCTGAGCCATTTTGTCCGGGGCAGGATCTAGGCGACGAAGAGTCGGTCTTGCGACTAGTGTCGCTCAATTCCTGCGCCGTTGCGGTACGAAACGTTCAAGGAACCGAATGCACACCGGCCGCTCTCTGCGTCGTTGCCTACCTACAGTCGCCTGTCTTGGTGTTGCGGGCGTCATTCTGATGGCGCAATCGGCAACGGGCAGTAACAGCACGGTCGCTGGTAACTATGCCAAGCCGGGAATCGGATCGGCCGTGGCCGGTTGTACGACTTCTGTAGGCATGCCGCGCACCACGCGTAGCTCACCTGGGTCGACAAGCCGCTGCAAAATTGTCGCGACCAGATTGGGAATGCGAACGGGGTCACTCTGCGGCTGGCCGCCGTCGCGTGTCGATTGACCAATGACCTGCCCCATCGGCAACCCTCCGCCAGCAAGCATCAGCGGTGCCAGATTGCCCCAGTGGTCGCGACCGCCGTGCTGATTCAATCGCGGGGTGCGCCCCATTTCGCCGCAGCATACCAGCAGAATGCGATCGCTGAGGCCGCGTTGATGCAAATCCTCGACCAGGGCCGACACGGCGTGATCCAGCGGCGGCCCGGTATAACGCATTCCTTCAGCCACCGGTGCGTTATTTACGTCGGCGTGCATGTCCCACACGAAATTGGTCGTGACCGTCACGAATCCGCATCCTGCCTCACACAATCGGCGCGCCAACAGCAATAGCTTGCCCAATGACTTGGCGTTGTCGACGTAGTGCGGGTAGTTCTTCCACTTGCTGTTGATCGCTTCGGGGCGTACCAAAGGGGCCGTATCATAGCGCTCGACGACACGCGGCTCTTCGCGTGCCAGATCAAATGCCTGGGCTACGCCGTTCACGACGCTGCTGAATGCCTGCTCGCGCAGCTTGTCGATTCCGCCTGCGCTACCCTGGTCATCGAAGGCCCAGCGTACCCGATCCAATTCGATTAAAAGCGCGCGGCGATCCGTCAAACGATCGGTCGACAAGTTCAGTTGCATGTCCTGCTGCAAGTTACCCCCCGCGCCCGGCACAAACGGTGAGTAGCCGGCGCCGAGCGAGCCGGTCGAATCGAACCGACCGAACTGGGTCTGGCCTGGACCTGTCGTCGGATCGACTGCGCGCGGCAAAAGCAGCGCCGTACGGGGCATGCCCGTTGCTGAGTCGGTCGCTCCCACGGCCCGGGCATAGAGCGCCCCAACACTTGCTCGGCTGGTATGCCGGCTGACCACCGGTTTGATGTCATGATTGCCATCGCCGGTGGTAAACGAGCGCACGACTGCCAGTCGATCGGCCATTTGTGCCAATTTCGGCAGTGACGACCCGAAGGTCACTCCCGGCAAACGCGTGGCGATCTCGCCGGTTGTTGTGCGGATGCCGGCCGGGGCCGACATTTTGGGATCGAACGTCTCCAGCTGGCTGGGACCGCCGTGCAGAAACAGAAAGATGACCGAGCGGCCAGTGAGCAATCGCTTCTGATCGGCTGCGGCGTGGGCCAGCATTCCCGGAAGCGACAGCCCGCCCAACGACATTGCCCCGGCGCGCAAGAATGCGCGGCGACCAAATTGGTTCCGGCTGTCTCTAAAGGTCAGCATCGACCGCCTCTGCCAGCGGACCACCCAGCAACACGAAGACAAACACCAGGAATAGCACGACCTCGGGGATAATTCAAATTGCTCGTGCCCATTTTGCCCTTGGCGATGTCCACCTACGGATTGGCACTTATTAAACTATGCGTGCCCGCAAACGCCTGGTAAGGCGACCTGGAAATCAATCAGGCACCGAAATACCTGAAGTCGATTATGACGTGTCGAGGGTGCCTCTGGGCTGATCAGTCGCAGCACATGGGGGGCACTCGATGCCATCTCAGTGGGCAATCTTCGGCGGCCTACAGTCTGGGATTGTACCGATCAACCTGCGATAAACCGTCGCGTCTCGAGCCGACGTTGCGAATTCCGCCTGTCACAACCGGCCCCTATGCCGATTGGCGGTCTACGCTTTTACAATTCCGTGGTATACGCTTTCCAAATCAGCAGCATCGTCCTTGTCAGGGGAGGATGATGCAGATCATGATGCGTGAAATTTATGCGCTGGTGGTTCACAATACCGAGCTTGTGGCCGACCGCGAAGGTCGGCACCAGTGAATAGCGGCCGGCCTACCGACAGGAACTCGTATGTTCACGCACCTCGCGAGGTTTCGCACGATCTTCGTGACCGGTCCGCAGCGCAGTGGCACTACCATTGCCGGCCGAATCATTGCCCAGGACCTGGATCGTGAATATATCGATGAACGCGACTATGGCGTCCACGAGCTGACCAATCTTTTTCGCTTGGTCGAAGAAAAGGCGGTTATTCAGGGACCGGCACTCTCGGCGTATTGTCATTTGCTACCGAAGCACGTCGCTGTGGTCTTCATGCGTCGCCCTCTGGAAGAGATCGTTTCCTCGCAAGACAGAACCGTTCTGTCCACGGGAAATCCATGGACGCAGGCCGAGGAGCCGGTCGAGCTGCGGAAATACTTCCGCGAAGAAGGCCCGATCGCGGCAGTAAAGTACGAAGTCTGGGAGCGCTATCAGAAGCCACACATGGAGTCACAGGGCAAAACGTATTTTGAATTGGAATACACAACCCTAGCAGAACATCCGCTGTGGGTCCCCAAGGATGGCCGGCAAGGATGGCACGCGAAGCAGACCTCGAACGACCCATTGCGAAAAAGAAACAAGAAACGCATTTAACCGGCAGGGGCACTTCGAGTCCCCATCTCTGCCTTGACGGGGCGCCACGTCCAGAGAGATAGAAGGCCGCACTCCCGACGCCCTTGCTCAAGAGGCCGGGCTACCGCGACGACTGCGTCGCGGGACGCTGCGAAATCTGCTCCACCCGCTCGAGCAATTTCAGATTGCCCGCACGTGTTCGTTCGGCGAAGCCCGGGCAATCTGGCGCGTTGGCGCTTGCCAACAACAGATCGACATCGTCCGGAATTGTGTCGCCGCGTGCCGCGGAAACTTGGTGATCAGCCGCTACCATCAATAGCTCGGGGGCGCCGAGAGGAGCATTCCAGGAGAGCACACGCCGCGGATCCCCTCGTAACACTTCTGCCAGCGCATCAGCGTCACTCCACTGCGCGTTGATTCGCACCAGCCGCTTGGTCATATGAGCGCTATACGCCACGGTGACAATCAAATGTGCCGCCACCAGAGCCGAGAGCACGGGAACGCGATGGCGAGGCAACTGGCAAACGAGCCACCACAAGCAAACCACTAGTACCGGCAGGAGAGGCAATAAGTATCGCGCCCCCTGGTCCGATGGATAGATGATATACAACGCCAGGTACCAGGGAGACATGAGCAGCAGTGCGCTCCGCTTCTCGCGCGCCACCCGCCACCAGGCCCAAGCCAACCCACAAACCAGCGGTAGGTAAACCGCCATGTTGATATTCCACCAGCGAAACGGCGGCGCGTACGCCTTGAACATACCTGGTACCAGCAAGCGTCCCATTTCGCTTGCCCGCACACGGACGCCTTCGATCACTTGGGCGACGAGCGACTTGTCAGCCACCTTGAACTCGTGGAGGTACGTCGCACTTTCCTGCACTCCTACCTGCGCAGCGGTTTGCGCTTCGTACGCTAGTAGAGCCAGGGTCGCGAGCGCAGCCGGCGTGCCGGCCAGCACCGTGCTACCAATCGCTTGTCGCCATGAGGTCTGTCCCTGCCAGGCCTGCCGAACGGCCACAATGGCATAGCCGCACACGACCATGACGCCAACCGGCCGAAGCATGGCGAGCGCCGCTGTCATCGCACCCACCAGCGCGCCCCACTTCAGCGTTTCGCGCGCCGTGTTCGTGGACGCCAGACGGTCCATGGCGTTAACCGTCCAGATCAACAGCGCCATAAAGGGGATCTCGCTCATCGTCGAGCGGGCGTGCAGCCAGAGGCTGATATTCACCATCGTCAGCGCCGTGATCCACAGTTCGTTGCCTACGAACCAGCGGCGTGCCCAAATGAACAGGCCGAGCATGAACGCCACGGCATAGACCCAATTCACGGCCAGCAAAAGGACCAGCGGACGCTCGCCGAAAAGAAACACGGGGCTGACAAGGGCGGAATACCCGGGAGCATAGTGCAGCTTCGGCGAACCAAGATTCGTCACCGGGCCGCCACGGGACATGCTGCGCGCAATCGACAGATATCCGGCCCCGTCGGGCGTCGGATTCCAAAGCGGAAGAATCTGCGTGGCTAGTAGCGCCGCCAAGAGCGACATGACGACCGCCGGGCGCCGGCACAATCTGAGAATCGTAACCTGCCACGCGCGCATGAAATCAGACCCTCGAACCGAACGTCGTACACCCAAGGCGACCGCGCGGTCTCACCGCGGTCGGAATGCCGGGCAGGGATCGTAGCCCGCGGTAACCATTGGGTAAAGCTCACTCGCGCCCCCCTGCGCAGCCCGCGCGCATCGGACTGTCGACGCCCCCGGCGCGAGTCACGGATCACCGAGACATAACATATTGTCAAATAATTACTTATGGTGCTTTTCGTCGAGCTATTCCGGGTGTAATCGCCGTTGACTCTGGGCATCTATTGAGCGATACTTCGAGCGGAGATCGTCCTGGAAAGGACGTGTCTCAATCTGCCCAGATCTTCTTTTCCCGTAGTGGTTTCGGGGTTTTCCATGGCGACTGCCGAGCACGTTGACCTGCGCACATACTCGCTCGACGTTGCACGCCGGGCATTGGCGGCCAGCCAGTGCCTCGCCACGGTTTCGGGCGATATCAAGCAGCGCTGGTTGCGACGTGGTGCAGCGCTATTGCGTGCGCGCGGCAAGGAGCTTGCCGCCGCGAATGCGCAAGACCTCGCAGCGGCGCCGGGTTTTGGTCTTTCGCCTGCACAGACAGATCGCTTGCGGTTGACCCCCGCCGTAATCGAATCGATGGCCGTGGGATTAGAAGAAGTCGCTGCACTGCCGGAGCCTATCGGCGAGGTCATCGAATCCAGCATTCGCCCCAACGGGCTTGAGGTGTTAAAGATCCGCGTGCCGCTGGGCGTCGTGTTTTTCATTTATGAATCGCGACCGAATGTTACTGCAGACGCAGCGGCGATTTGCGTGAAGAGCGGCAACGCCGTGATTTTGCGCGGCGGCAAGGAAGCGGCGAACTCCAATCGCGCCGTGGCAGACTTGCTGGCCGAAGCGGCCGCCGAAGTTGGCCTGCCCGAGGATGTGGTGCAGCTCGTCTCGACGACCGATCGCGCGGCGGTTGGGCATTTTCTGGCGCTCGACGAGTACATCAGCGTGGCCATTCCTCGTGGTGGAGAGGGGCTGATCCGGCGCGTCGTCGCCGAAGCCAAGATGCCGGTCATCAAGCACTTCACCGGAAACTGCCACGTTTATGTAGACGCGGCTGCTGATCTCGACATGGCCCTGCAAATATTGATCAACTCGAAATGCCACCGTTTGGGCGTTTGCAATGCCGCCGAGTCTTTGGTGGTTCATGCCCTGGTGGCAAATGAATTCCTGCCTCGCGCAGCGACACAATTGGCCAAGCACGGTATCGAAATTCGCGGCGACGAGCGTACCCGCGAGCTGGTTGCTTCGGCTCATGAAGCTACGTCCGAAGATTATGCTACCGAGTACCTGGGACCGACCATTTCCGTGCGCGTCGTCGGGTCGCTCGACGAGGCAATCGAGCATATTAATCGATACGGATCGCGACATACTGACGCAATCGTTACCCGCGATCTGGAAGCGGCCCGTCGCTTTACCGCCGCTGTGGACAGCGCCGCCGTAATGGTCAATGCCAGTACGCGATTCAATGATGGCGCGGCCTTTGGCTTGGGTGCGGAAATCGGCATCAGCACCGATAAACTGCACGCGCGGGGTCCTTGCGGGGTCAAGGAATTGACCAGCTATAAGTACGTCGTTTACGGCAACGGACAAATTCGCGAGTGAGCAAGTTGGACGATCGTCGTCTTCCGCCAATGAATGCGCGGATGCCATAGGTTCAAGGAGTGAATACCGTGGGTGCAGAAACACTCAGCCAGGCAGAAGTTGTCAGTCTACTGGGTACGGTCGAACCCACGGCCGGTCAGGCGGCCGGATTGGCTAGGGGTGGCGCGAACGCGTCCACTCGAAAAGAACGCGCCGTGCCTTACGATTTTCATCTTGCGCAGCGAATTCAGCCCGAACTGCTTCGCTTGCTGGAGTCACTTCACGAAGCCGCGGCGCGCGACTTTGCCATAGCACTGTCGGCGCTGGCACGAGCGGCAATCACGGTGCAAGTCACGGGCGTCAAGCAAACGACCTACGCCCAGTTCTTGCGCAGCCTGGAAAACCCTACGTGCTTCAATCTACTTAAGACCGAGCAGTTGCCGGCACGGCTGGCGCTGGATATCAGCCCGGCGGTCATCTACCCGGTCCTCGACCGATTGCTGGGAGGCCTTCACGACAACGTGCAGCCCCCGCGACGACCGCTCACCGAAGTTGAACGTCGCCTTGCGGCGCGTGTCAGTACGCTGTGGCTGGAGGCCGTGGGAAGGGCCTGGGAGCGTGTCATGCCGGTTAAGTTCGAGCTCGTGCGCGTCGAGACCGATCCGCGGCTGGCCGGCGTGGTCCCGCCGAGCGACTTAGTGGTGACAATCGGCTTCGACCTATTGCTCGGTGACCTACGCGGTCCCCTCACCTTCTGCATTCCTTCTCTTGTTGCCGATGCCTTGCACAACCGCCTACGTCTATCGAGCGACGGCCAGCGAAGTTTGACCGATAGTAGTCAATCTCCGGCCGATACTGTTGAACTCGTGGTCGAACTGGCCAGCACCAAGATCCCAATCAAGGAATTCTCCGAGTTGCGGGTGGGAGACATTATTACGACGGGCCAAGATGTCCTCAGTCCGCTCGTCGTTTGCGTCGACGGCGCGGCCCGGTTTCATGCACGGGCAGGCGCTTACAAAGGCCGCAGGGCCATCTGTATCGAAGATCGCTGTGAAGACGGTCACGCAGAGAGCCTCGTCGAACCACCAATGGCCAACGCCCAAGCGGACAGGTAACCGGGCGCTGGCTACAGCGCCCCGCGGCGCCTACCATCGCGCGGGCGGGCAAGTTAGACTTGCATTCGACCCGAGGGGGCCTTCTGACGTCCCGTGGGACGTGGCTTTCTGAAATCACTACCGGCGAGGTGACTCGATGCGATATGTAATGGCGCTGGCGTTGTTGCTTGTGATTCTGACCAGCGATCCGGCGCCGGCAGCTGAAAAGGGGCCCAAGATCAGCTTCAAGCGCGCGCAGCTCGATAGTAAGTTCCGCAGCGAAGGTGTCGCTGTCGGAGACTTCAATCACGACGGCCGCAACGACATCGCGGCAGGCTACGTCTACTACGCCGCCCCCGACTGGAAGATGCACTCGGTCGTCGAGAATCCCAAGGATTATGACCCCAACGCCTATAGCAATAGTTTCTGCACCTGGGCCGACGACGTGAACGGCGACGGCTGGCACGACTTGCTGGTGGTCGACTTCCCCGGCGCACAAACGTGGTACTTCGAGAATCCGCAGGCGGCCACCGGCCCGTGGAAGCGTCACGTCGCTACTCCGGTGACAAACAATGAGAGCCCCACCTATCTTGATGTCGACGGTGACGGCCGCCGCGAACTGGTGCTGGGCTATTCGCTGGATCCGGCGAATCCTGACGGCCCAGACCGCTGGTTCGGACTGGCGCGACGACTGGCCGATCCGGCAACGCCGTGGAAACTGCAAGCCATCTCGGCCAAGGGGGCACCGTGTACCGGCAAGTTCGTTCACGGACTCGGCGTAGGAGACATCAATAAGGATGGACGCAACGACGTCCTCGTCAAGGAGGGCTGGTGGGAAGCCCCGCCGAACGATAGCGCCGCAGTCGAATGGCAATTCCATGCAGCCCCACTGAGCGAGGACTGCGCACAAATGCACGTCTACGATTACGATGGCGACGGAGACAACGACGTGCTCAGTTCGGCCGCTCATCAACTCGGAATTTGGTGGCACGAACAGACGCCCGAGGGATGGAAGACGCACCTGATCGACCGCAGCTTCTCGCAAACGCACGCCCTGGAACAAGTCGACATCAACGGCGATGGATTACCCGACTTCGTCACGGGGAAGCGTTATTGGGCGCACGGGCCGAAGGGGGACGTCGATCCGGGCGCGCCGGCGGTGCTGTACTGGTTTGAACTCACTCGCAAGGACGGCAAGCCTGTTTGGATTCCGCATCAGATCGACAACGACAGTGGCGTCGGCACCCAATTTGAAGTGGCGGATGTCAACGGCGATGGGCTGCTCGACGTAGTGACATCGAACAAGAAGGGGACGTACTACTTCGAGCAAGCTCGGGACTAGCCGCAGCCGGCCGAGAGCAGCGGGCGGAATCTGACTAGAGCGCTTTCTACGCAGGTGACACGCGGTATCCGCAGTGTCGAAAGTAGTTACGGCATTGTG